>CAJODX010000046.1:0-17566 GCA_905233295.1 uncultured Synergistales bacterium
GTTCGATCCTGAATCAGAAGGCATCGCGGGACCGGCAACAATGAGAATACGCACAAGACGTGAAAAAGTTTCTCGTCAAAATGAACAGCGTCCTATCTCAAATCCGCACCGCAGACGCAGAAAAAGCAAATAAAAAAATTTAAAAAATCAAAAGCAGGAGTTAGGAAATTTTGTTCCAGATTCCTGCTTTTTTGCCTCATTCACGGAGCTACGGGAAAATCCTCGGCTTAAAAGTCTGTTCATTATTTTTCGTTCGTCAAGACCGATTTTACGCCAGTCTTCAGCAAGTTCACAGGCTCGTGAAATTTCATCTTCGGATTCATCAAGAGCAGTGTCAATCTCATCACGAGAAAAACCCCGTCTTGCAAGTTCGTAAATAATTTTCGCGTTGCCCCCTGTTAAATGCCCCTCAACAAATAATTTTGCATATGCGGCATCGTCGATAAGCCCAAGGTTGGAAGCCTGAGTTAAAAATAAATTTTTATATTCCTCCGGCACGCCGTGTTTTGAAAGATATTCTTCGGCATCACCAGAGGAACATGGTTTCTTTAATAAAAAATTGAAAAATTTTTCGCGAATTTCGCCGGGATTTTCGTTTATCATTCCTGTGCCGTACCCGGGGTCATTTCTTCAGCGGTGTTATCATTTTCATGCGGTACTGTTCCGAGTTCGTCATCAATTTCTTTTTGAGCCTTGTCCATGATGCGTCCGAAATCGAAAAGCAAAGATACTGTATTGCGGACAAACTGCTGTTTCTGAAGACTAAGGAACTGCATTTGTTTTTCGTAATTTTCAAGTTCGCGTTCCGCATCAGTCATAAGTTTTTTTGCTTCATTTCTCGCATTATCTACGATTTCGTCAGCTTTACGCATTGACTCAGCGCGATATTCTTCAAGTTCCTGCTCAATTTTTGCGCGGGTCTGTTCGGCAATTTCTCTTATGTCCTGCGAGTTATGCAAAAGATCCGCTGCCTTTGACTCGGCTGTGCTGACAACTTCGGCGGCTTTGGCTTCAGCTTCGGTTATGCGCCTGTCTGCTTCAGCCTGAGCGTCGTTGATGATTTTCTCAGTGTTGACTTTCGCCTGTTCTTCAATGTCTTTAGCGGCTTTGCGTGCCTGAATCAGAGCGTCTTTAATCGCATCGGTCATTGCTTCCTGTTTTTTGACAAAAGCTTCGAGTTCCTGTATCCGCGCTTCTCTTTCATCAAGCTGCATTGTGTATGCTTCAATGTCTTCAGCGACCTGATTCAAAAAATCTTCGACTTCAGGAATGGAATAGCCCCCGAATTTTACTTTTTTGAAGGCTTTGACTTCAACATCCTTTGCCGTCAGTAAGTCGCTCATTGCTGATCACTTCCCTCCGGCCATATCTCGCTCATTCCAACGCTGGGCGTGAAAAGATACTGAGCGGGGTCGATAAATTTCATTTCTCCGTTGCGTGCGAATGCCACACCGCCCATAAATGTTATGAAGTCTTTGCCCTCTTCGTCATATTCGCGCTGGTTGAGTTCGTGAAGGTCAACAAGAATCATCGCGCCTTTGTTAAATTCTTCGCGCAAATGAATTTTATCGGAGTTCAAAGTTGTGCTGTTGTAGTTATAAACGATTAATTTTCCTGCCTGTGCAGCTCCTGATGAACGCGAGCCACGAGATGAATTTTTTTTCCTTCTGTCATCCATGTATTCATCGGTATCATCGTAATCGTCTTCATCATTGTCAAAGCCGAAGAAACGCATAATATTCAAAAGTAAACGCCTCCAGTCAAATTTTTATCTCTCGTAATAAATATATCACAGTTTTTCTTTCGCGATTTTTATCTGCTTTTCGACCTGTTCAAAACCTGTGCCGCCGTATGTATTGCGTCTGCGGACACTCTCACGCGGCGATAAAATTTTCAGAATATCTTCGTCAGCTTCAGGAATATGTTCGCGCCACTGCTGCAAAGTCAAATCGTTGAAAGAAAGATTGTTTTCAATGCACCACGCCGTTAATTTTCCCGTTTTCAAATGGGCTTCACGGAACGGAACGCCTTTCAGCACAAGATATTCGGCAATGTCAGTCGCGAGTGAATAGCCTTTTTCGAGTCCTGCAAGAGCGAGTTTTTCATCGACTTCAACATTTGAAAGCAGTGAAGCGAGAATTTTGACAACGCTCTCAACAGTGTCGGCGGAGTTCCAGAGTCCGCGCTTGTCTTCCTGCAAATCTCTGTTGTAAGTCATCGGCAGACCTTTGAGATTTACAAGCAGATCTATTAAATTTCCAATGACCTGTCCTGTTTTTCCGCGCGAAAGTTCAAGAACATCGGGATTTTTTTTCTGCGGCATCATGCTTGAGCCGGTGCAAAATTCATCGGGAAGAATTACGAAAGCAAACTCCTGCGTGTTCCATGTTATTAAATCATTGCAGAGCCGTGAAACGTGAATCATAAAAACGCTGGCGAAATAATGAAAATCCGTCATGTAGTCGCGGCTAGCAACGGTGTCAAGGCTGTTTCTTGTCGGACAGTCAAAACCTAAAATTCTAGAAGTCATCTCACGGTCTATCGGAAGAGTTGAACCGGCTAAAGCCCCTGCACCGAGAGGGGATTCGTTCAAAGATTTCAGAGCGAAGTCAAGTCTTTCAAGATCCCTGTTAAAAGCTTCAAACCATGCGAGCCAGTAATGTCCCATCGAGATTGGCTGAGCCTGCTGCATGTGAGTATATCCCGGAATGATGATGTTAATATGTTTTTCCGCGTTTGATACAAGAACATTCAGCAAATTTTTTAATTCTTCGCGCAGAGTTTTCAATCTTTCGCGCAGATATAATCTCGTTGTAACAGCGACCTGATCGTTCCGGCTTCGTGCAGTGTGAAGTTTCGCGCCTAAAGGTTCAAGCTCCGTCAGCCTTGCTTCGATGTTCATGTGAACGTCTTCGAGATTTTCCGACGGAGTGAATTTTCCCGATTTTATTTCTTCTGAAACTTTTTTAAGACCTTCAGCTATTTTTTCGGCTTCGTCCTCCTTTAAAATTCCGACAGCTCCGAGCATTTTGACATGAGCAAGACTTCCTTTAATATCGCATTCAGCCATTCGCCAGTCAATGTCAAGAGACTGAGTAAAATTTTTTACATCTTCGGACATGTCTTTTTTGAATCTTCCGTGCCACATTGAAAAATTTTTCTCCTTAAAACGAAATTTATAAATTTTTCGGTCCTTTTTTCGCTTCAAGACGTTTCAGAGCTCTCGTTGCATCTTCATAATCCTGAGCGGCGGATTTTTCGTACCATTCGCGTGCCTTCTTTGTATCTTTTTGAACGCCGTTGCCGTATTCATACATTGCGCCAACGTTGTATTGAGCAACTTTATCGCCCTGATTCGCCGCCATCTTGTAATAGTTGAATGCTTTTCTGAGATTTTTCTGAACGTATTTTCCTCTCGCGTACATGACGCCTAAATTATTTTGAGCCATAACATTGCCAAGGTCAGCAGCCTTCATAAATAATTCAACAGCCTTTTTGTAATTAACTCTTACTCCTCTGCCTTCAAGATACATGTTCCCGAGTTCGTTCATAGCTCCTGCATGTTCCTGTTCAGCGGCTTTTGTTAAATATTTAACAGCCTTTGAATAGTCTTTTGCGGTTACAATGCCAAGCAGGAAAAAGCGTCCCAGATTGTACTGCGAATATCTGTTGCCTTTTTCCGCGCCTTTGCTGTACCATTCAAAAGCGTTTGCATTGCTCTTTTCGAGTCCGCCCAAGCCGTATTCGTAAAAATATCCGATTTGATTCATCGAACGCGGAACTCCGGCTTCTGCACCTTTTCTGAAATATTCAAGTGCCTTCGGAAGATTTTTTTCAACTCCGTATCCTCCAAACTGATATATCGAGCCTAAATTGTCAAAGGCTTTGGCATAATTTTGTTCAGCGGCTTTCAGATACCATTTCACAGCCTCTGCGAAATTTTTTTCAACGCCATCACCGTTATGGTAACAGACTCCCAAATCATTTTGAGCCTTTGCGTTGCCCTGTTCAGCTCTTGCGCGTAAAGATTCAATGTCCTTTTCTGCGTAAGCAGAACCGGCAAACAGTGCTAAAACGACAAACATCACCAACAAAAATTTTTTAGTTTTCATCTTTAAAAACGTCCTCCTCATTTTGAGAATTTTTTTTCTTATCTCTGTCAACGATTGCCTGAATCTCTTCATGGTTTATGACTTCTTTTTCCTGAAGAGTTCCTGCAACTTCGTGCAAAACACTTTCGTGTTCTTTTAAAATGTTCAGCGCCTGTTCCTGAGCTTCTGTTACAAGCCTTCGGATTTCAGCGTCAATTTTTTCTGCGGTTGTTTCGCCAGCGTCCTCGCGAATTTGAGTTGCGCCGCCAAGATACATCATCGTAGGAGCTGCGTATCTCACAGGACCAAGCTCTGAAGACATTCCAAACTCAATCACCATTCGCCGCGCAGTTTCAGTTGCGCGTTCAAGATCATTCGATGCGCCTGTCGTAGGTTCGTTAAAAACAAGAAGCTCCGCCGCGCGTCCGCCGAGCATTACAGCCATACGGTTTTTTAATTCATTTTCGCTGACTAAAAATTGGTCTTCTGTCGGTCTTTGCATAGTATAACCTAACGCGCCTTTAGTCGTTGGGATTATGCTGACTTTGTGAACAGGGTCAGAACCGGGCAGATAACAAGCCACGAGAGCGTGTCCTGTTTCGTGATACGCGACTTTTTTGCGGATTTCCGGCGTTAAAGGAGTTTTTCTCTGCAATCCAGCAACAACTCTTTCAATAGCTAAATCAAAATCATTTGGCGAAACAGTTTCAGCTTTGCGTCTCGCAGCCAGTAACGCGGCTTCATTTGTTCGCAAGATCCGCACCGGAAAATCCCGGCGTAACTTTCGCGATTGAGCGCAGGTCAATTTCGGGTGCTAAAGGAATTTTTCTCGTGTGAATTTTTAAAATTTCTTCGCGCCCTTCTTCTGTCGGCAAAACGACTTGAATCTGTCTGTCAAAACGTCCCGGACGCATTAAAGCCTGATCCAAAATTTCGGGTCTGTTGGTCGCGCCCATTATCACAACGCCGTTGTTGTCTTCAAATCCGTCCATTTCTGCTAACAGCTGGTTGAGCGTGTTCTCCTGTTCCGAATTTCCGTTGAAGGCGTTCATTCGGGACTGCCCTATAGCGTCAATCTCGTCCATAAAAATAATGCACGGGGCTTTCTTTTTCGCCTGTTCAAATAAATCGCGGACACGTGCAGCGCCAACGCCTACGAACATTTCAACGAAACTTGAGCCTGTTATGAAAAAGAAAGGAACATCAGCCTCGCCAGCCGTAGCCTTTGCAAGCAGAGTTTTTCCTGTGCCGGGAGGTCCGACGAGAAGAACACCGCGCGGAAGTTTTGCGCCGAATTTGTCAAAACGTTTCGGATCTTTGAGAAATTCTATTATTTCGCGCAGTTCAACTTCAGCTTCGCCTGCACCGCCGATGTCATTAAAATGCACGCCTGTGAGTTCGCCCTGAAGTTCTTTTGCACGGCTTCGTCCGAAAGAAAATATTCCTCCTAGTCCGCCGCTTCCTGCGCCGCCCATATTTTTGAATATAAAATACCAGATTATCAACAAAGGCAGCATAGGTAACATTATTCCCATGAACAAATCTATTAATGTATCGTGCTGCGCAATACCGCCGAATTTTATGTCAGAACTCGCTAGCCTTTCTATTAATAACGGATCTGTCAGCCTTACAACGCTTTTAATATTACTCTGAGCCTTGTTTTTTTTGTTTGAAAAAATCACGCCGCCTACAATCGGTCTTTGGTCGGGGCTTTTCTTTTCTTCCTTGATGGAATATGTGATCCTGTTTTCCGTGATGTCAACATTTTCAACGGCATTGCTGTCAAGGTCGGCAAGAAATTCGCTGTAAGGCACTTCGCCCTGACGTTCGGCATAAGGTTTGTAAATATATTCAGCGAACAGCCACGCAGCGATTAACGCAAATAAAAAATACCAAGCTGAAAATTTTTGTCCTTTGTTCATTTTGAAAAATTTATATAAAAAATCCTTTCTTAATTTCTGATTCCCAACTGTCTGAAAATTGCACGGTCATTTTCACTTCGTCTGTTTTTGTTCTTAAGACGATCAAATTCTTCGTTTATTTCATCGCGCTCAGACTGTTCCAGCGGCATTTGTGTTAAAAAATTTTCAAGTTTAGTTTCCAAATCTTCAATTTCTTTTTTGCCGGGCGGAACAGTTCTTCCGATGTTTTTGAGACTTGTAACGGCAAGTTCGGCGATTAATATTGCCATATCGTGGAGTTCACGGTCAGCCTGCAAAGAATTTTCGGCATCTTCAGCATCAGAAGAAGAATCTTTGACCCTTGTCGCAAAACATAAAAATCCGACGGCTACGGCAAGCCACGCAGCTCCAGGCGCAATATTGTCGATATAAAACATATAGCCGGCGAAAATGCTCGTTATGATACCGGCGCAGAATAAAATCCACTGAAAAATTTTTTCAATGCTCATTTTCAATTAAATTTCTGAGTTCTCTCGAAGCCGTTTCAAGATCATCGTTAACGATAATGAAATCATATTTATCTTTTAACGCGAGTTCCTTCGATGCGTTGCTCAGCCTTAATTTCAGATTTTCTTCTGTTTCAGTGTGCCTGTCGCGCAAACGTCTTTCAAGTTCTTTAATTGAAGGCGGCGCAATGAAAATCAAAACGGCTTCTGAAATTTTTTCGCGTACCTGCAAAGCTCCCTGCACGTCAATTTCAAGCAGAACATTTTTTCCAGCGTTTAATTCTTTGATGACATCGGCTTTCAGAGTTCCGTAAAAATCCGAGTGAACATGCGCGTATTCAAGAAACAAATTTTTTTCGATGTCTTCTTTGAATTTTTCGCGTGAAATAAATCTGTACTGAACTCCGTCAGTTTCGCCTTCACGCGGCTGTCTTGTGGTGCAGGAAATTGAATAAACGAGATTTTTCACATCTGCAAGAGCTTTTTCTCTCAACGTTCCCTTGCCTGAGCCGCTCGGTCCTGAGATAACAAATAATTTTCCGTTTTTTTTATTCGACATTTTGAATTTGTTCACGCATTCTTTCAATGCAGGTTTTTGCCTCGACAACGAGCCAGCGAAACTCAGCGTCTGCAACTTTAGAACCCATTGTGTTGATTTCTCTTATCATTTCCTGAATAAGAAAATCAAGTTTTTTCCCCGAAGATTCCTGCGCGTCTGTAACCTGACAAAATTTTTCAGTGTGCGACTCCATTCGGGCAATCTCTTCTGAAATGTCCCAGCGGTCTGCCGCGAGAGTAACCTCTTCAGCTATTCGGGCTTCATCAAGCTCAAGGCTGTAATGTTCAAGAACTTCCGTGATTCTTGATCTTATTGATTCCAAAGCAGAGTCGCGTGCTGTCTGCCAACGTGTTTTCATTTCGGCAAGAATTTTTACGAGTGTTTTTAAATCTTCTTTGATTTTCGATTTTAATTTTTCGCCTTCGGATTTTTTCATTTCCATCAGGGAATTAATCGCGTCCGTTGCAATCGTGTCCCAGATTTCAGAATTTTCGAGAGCCGACTGAGCTACCGCGTTCGTACTGTTTTCGAGCAGCCCCGGTATCATTAAAAGATCCGTAATGTTGGACGAAAATTCAAGCCCGTTAAGTTTTGCGATTTTTTTTATCTGGCTGTATAAATTCATCAGTCCTTCGCCGTTAATCACAGGAATCTGGCTGCCCTCGTTCCATGTTATAGTTGCGGTCAGCCTGACTTTGCCGCGCCTGATTAACGAGCGCATAAGATTTAAAATTCTGTTTTCGAGAGAAATTAATTCCTGTGGAAGTCTTACGGAAAAATCCTGAAATTTATGATTTACTGAGGTTATTTCGACAACGGCAGTTCCCCACGGAAATTCGTAAGATTTGCTGCCGAAGCCTGTCATACTTAAAAGCATCTTTTTATTTTTGTCTCCTTAGTTTAAGGCTTCAAGTTCACGCATTGCCTTTTCAAGTTCAGCCATAATTTTTGTCCGTCCGTCTTTGCTTCCGTAAATTTCTTCCGAAAAAACAAGCGGCTTGCCGAATATGATTTTTATTTTTTTAGGTTTTACGAATCTTGCGCCGGTCGGCATTGCTTCATACGAGCCTTTTATAAAAGCCGGCAATATTGAAGCCCTGCATCGTGCTGCAATAACAGCGACACCGCCTTCGAGGGGCTGAAGTTTTCCATCGAGACTTCTTCCGCCTTCAGGGAAAATCAAAACGTCGCTGCCATCCTGATAAAGTTTCATAAAACCGCGCAAAGCCCCCGCAGCCGAAGCATTATTATCCCGAGATACAGGCACAGCACCCAAAGCTCTGATGCAGGCAGCGAAAAGACGGTTGTGAAATAATTCTTCTTTTGCAAAATATTTCAGCGTCCTTGGAAAAAAACACCCGACTATGAGAGGATCTAAATTGCTGACGTGATTGCAGGCAACTATGAATTTTTCATCGGGATTGAGTTTTTCAACCCACCTCACCGAACATCTGTTATAAATTTTAAGTAAAAAAATAAAAAAATATTTGACTATTGCATAAAAAATTTTATTCTGTTTCATTTTATTTTAATAATGCTCCGCGTACATGATCTACTATAAATTTAACGGCTTCGTCTTCAGTCAGGTCTGAAGTGTCAAGATATACTGCGCCGTCAGGAACACTCAGAGGCGCGAGTTTCCGTGTTGAGTCGTTAATGTCGCGCTGTTTGATTGAGTTCAAAATTTCATTGTAATCGGCTTCTTTGCCCTTTGAAATTCTTTCGAGATAACGGCGTCTTGCGCGGGCTTCGGGACTTGCGGTCAAGAAAAATTTCACTTTTGCATCAGGAAAGACAACGCTGCCGACATCTCTGCCTTCAGCGACAAGAGAGCCGTAATTTTCCTGCTCTTTTTGAAGAGTCAGCAAAGATTCGCGCACAGCAGGCACAGCCGAATACACTGAAGCAAGCTCATCGACTTCCGAAGTTCTGATTTCGCCGCTTACATCAAAGCCGTTCACAAGCACGGAATTTTCTTTTAATTCGATTTTTATTTCACTGAGAGCCTCACGCAAAAATTCCTCGCTGTCAGGTTTGATTTCAGATTTTGCGAGAATTAATGCGATGGCTCTGTAAATTGCTCCAGTGTCAAGATATTTGATGCCGAGTTCGTGCGCTGTGCGTTTTGCAACGGAACTTTTTCCCGCGCCTGCGGGACCGTCAATCGTTACGACATAAAACGCGCCGGTATCTTCAGATGTCATCGGACTAAAGCCCTGCCATGCTGTTGTCGCCCATATCCGTTGATACAGCTGAAACAAAGTCTATCATTTCGGCAAGAAGAGCTTCAAAATTTTTTATGCCGAGTCTTTCGAGAGGTTCAGGGAACATATACGACTGAAGCCCGTCAGCGCCGAGACCGATGCCGAGCATAAGACAAATTGAATTTGCAACTGTAACTACATCGAGTAAAGGCTGATGTTCAAGTTTGTCTTCCGGAAGTTCATTGGGCTTGTGATGATATGCCACAGCAATGCGATAGGCTTCCGGCATTTCCCATTTTTTGACCATAATCTCGCCGATAGCCGCGTGGTCAAATCCGAGGACGCTCACCTCAGCCTGCGTGAAAGGAATATGTTTCTCCTCAACCATTTTAACGATAATTCCGTAGCCGAAACGGACATAATCATTCAGAATGACTTTGCCGATGTCATGGAGCAGACCTCCGACATATGCGTCTTCAGTGGCAACTTTGCCGGTTATCTTTGCAAGTTCCCTCGACATATAAGCCACCATTAAGGAATGCCGCCAGAGTTCGCCTCTGTCCAGAGCGTAACCTGTCAGCCCCTTGTCCATAGCAGAATATACAGTGGCAGCTAAAATTAAATTTCTTACGCTCTTGTAACCGAGCAGCGCAATAGCTTCGGAAATATTTGAAATAGTGCGAGACATTCCGTAGGCACCTGAATTTGCGAGTTTCAAAATTCTCAAAACAAGCCCTTCATCTCTTGAAAGACTTTTAGCAACGTCAGCTGCATTGCTTTCAGGGTCGTTCAGCTTTTTCATCGTTTCGATGACGAACTGCGGAAACGACTTTATGTCTGACATTTTGCTGATAATTTTTGTTTTTATAATCTCTCTTGATTTTTCATCTATCTCACTCATAACACATTGCCTCCTTTTTGAAAAATTAAACTTCTCCTCCATTGAATATTTTAGAGTACAGCTCTGAAAAAGACAAACGTATAAACTCTCCGGATTTTAATTTTGCGAGTTTCATTGCGCCGAATTTTCTTCTGATAAGCCTTTTGACGCTGAAGCCAGCCTGTTTTGCCATCAGTCTTATTTCGCGTTTGACTCCTTCCGCTATCGTTATGCTGACCCATTGATTCAAAGGTTCTTGAGCCATAACATTTATATTTATCGGCTTTATGCACCGCCCTTCTTCAATTTCAAAACCTTTTCGCCAGCGTTCGAGCTGTTTTTCGTTGATAGGAATATTTAACAGAGCTTCATATTCTTTGAAAATTTTTTTTGACGGGTGCAGGACGCTTTGAGTGAAATTTCCGTCATTCGTGAGGATTAAAAGCCCCTCGCTTTCACGGTCAAGTCTGCCTACGGGGTAAAGGCGGTCTTTATATTCTGGGATTAAGTCTATTATTACGGGATCATATTTATCGCTGACGGCGCAGACATATCCGACGGGCTTGTTAATGACATAATAGACGTGTTCGGAAATTTTCAGGATTTTTTTATCAAGAGTTACGAAATCTTTTTCGGGGTCAACCTGAAAGAAAGGCGCAAGAACGATTTTTCCGTTTACCTGCACTCTGCCTTCAAGGATTACGGTTTCGGATTTTCTCCGCGATGCAACACCGCACGATGACAAAAAAGCGTTAAGTCTCAAATTAATTTTTCTCTCCTGTTTTATATTTTATTTTATATATTTTCTTCGTCTGAAATTTCGATTTCATCGATGGCTGGAAGGTTTTCAAGTGCGTCAATACCGAAAATTTCAAGAAATTTCTGTGTCGTTACGTACAACAATCCGCCGTTTTTATTTCTGCCGGAAATTTTTATCAAGCCGTGTTCCAATAATTTTGCTGTCGAGCTGTCAGAATGAACTCCGCGAATTTCATCAATTTCACTGCGCGTTACAGGCTGATTATAGGCGATTATCGCGGCGGTTTCTATTGCTGCTTTACTGAGACGAACGCGTTTTGTTTTCTCAATGTTGCGGAAACGAGATATTAAATCGAAAAGTTCGGGCTTCGTTTCCATGACCCAGCCGCCGCCTATAAAATTTATAAAAATTCCGTGATTTTCATTTTCATATTCCGATTTTAATTCCGCAAGAGCCTTTTTGAGTACGCTCGATGAAACATTCAAAAGTTCTTTTAATTCTTTTTCTTCAACAGGGCTTGAAGCCATAAACAGCAAAGCTTCGATTTCCGCTTTAAGATTTAACGATTCTGACATCTGAAAACAATTCCTTCTGTTCTATATATATTTTGCCCGTTCGGCAGAGTTCAAGCAAAGCAAGCAGCGTTACAATAAGACTGTGCCGCGAGCCGCATATTTCATTAAAACTCAGGGAATTTTGAAGGCTTAACTGTTCTTCAAGTTCCGCAATCCGCGCTTCAATCTGTTTTTGGTCATCATGTGCAAAACCGCTCCAGTCGGCGTTGGCTTCTGCGCGTGAAAATTCGTGAAGCATTTTAATATATTCGCTGTGTTTTTCGTGCAGGATTTTCCAGTTTTTCGCGAGAACATAAACTCCGTTGCTTTCGATGACGATTTCGTGATTTATGCTGACGGAAGGTTCTGGAACTTCGCGGCGGAAAGATTTTGAATGCGTCTCAAATTTTTCTGAAAGCCAGTGATAAGCCTTTCGATAAGGCTTGTAACGTTCGAGGGATTTCAAAAAATTTTCTTCGTTTGCTAAATTTTCTTCGGAATTTTCATTTTCAGTCTGTTTTGCGCCGGGCAAAAGGCTTTTTGTTTTTTCCAAAAGCAGATTCGCCGTCATGTAAAAAAATTCAGCAAGCGTGTCCGCAGGTGCTTGACGTGTTTTCAAAAGATAAAGCCCATAAATTTTTATGAGCTGTGAAATTTTTATGTCCGAAATTTGAAATTTTTTATTTTCAACGAGCGAACATAAAAGATCAAAAGGTCCCGAATATCCTTCAATATTAATCTCAAAGCCGGTTAAACTCATTTAAACACCTCAGTGCTGAAGTAAATGCGCGAGCATTTCACCGACTATCGGCGCGGCAACACTGCTTCCGTGTTTTCCTGCTTCGATAACCGCAACAGCAACAAATTTCGGGTCATCAGCAGGCGCGTATCCGGCAAACAATGCATGGTCATCGCCGTGTGAATTTTGTGCCGTACCAGTCTTGCCCGCAACGCGAACACCGAAACGTCCAGCTCTTGAACCTGTTCCGCGGCTTACAACATAATCAAGACCCTTTTGAACAACAGCAAGTTTTGAAGGTGATGCCAATATCTTGGGGCGTTTTATAGCCTTTTTGATTCAAGTGCGGCGTTACGAGTTTTCCTCCGTTCGCTATGGCTGCATAAACTCTCGCAATCTGCAAAGGAGTCATCAGCATATAGCCCTGACCTATTGAATAGTTTACGGTATCGCCGTTGACCCACTGAGTTTTAAAACGCTTCATCTTCCATTCAGGTCCCGCAATGTTGCCGCCGCTCTCGCCGGGAATATCAATGCCGGTAGGTTCGCCCAGATGAAATTTTTTTCCCCATTTTATTAAACGGTCAATCCCTGCACGCAAGCCGACCTGATAAAAATAAACATCACAGGAATGCTGTAAAGCTCCGAGAACATTCAGCGCACCGTGTCCTGAATGTTTCCAGCATTTGAAAAGATGCGAACCGAATTTCAAACCGCCGCGGCATGAAATCATTGTTGAAGGCGTTATGACATTTTCTTCAAGAGCTGCAATTGACATAAACGCCTTGAACGTACTCGCAGGAGGATAAACTCCGGCTATGGCGCGGTCAAGCATAGGTCTGTCGGGATTGTTCATCATAGCGTTCCATTCGCGTCCCGAAACTCCCCACGTTAAAGGATTGTTATCATATACGGGACTTGAGGCAATAGCATATACAGCCCCTGTCTTAACGTCCATCGCAACGAGTGCGCCTTTATGTCCGCGTAGCAATTCAACGGCAAGTCTCTGCGCGCCCATGTCGAGAGTTAAATGAATATCTTCGCCTTTTACAGCGGGAGTCGAATCTAAAATTCTGACTTTACGTCCGCGTGCATCAACTTCAAGAGCTTCCTGTCCGGGACTGCCGCGCAAAAAAGTTTCGTATGAACGTTCAATGCCGGATTTTCCGATTAAATCTCCGCCCATGTAACCTTCTTCGAGTCGTGTTTTCAATTCTTCTTCTGAAATTTCGCTGACATAGCCTAAAATATTCGCTGCTGTGCTGCCGGCAGGGTAAGTTCTTCGCCAGACGCTCAAGGGAAATAATTCGTGCGGAAATTCATAATCTGCTACAAGCTCAGCCATTTGCGGCATCGTTAAATTCGGAACGATTTTCATTACCCTGTATGGTGCTGTGCGTTGCTTTTTGATAGTTTTTTCAAGGTCCTGAACGGTTATGGGAATGCCGTGGCGTTTTAGAATTTTGCTGAGATTTTCAAGCTTTTCGTTTGTATTCAAGTCCAAGGGATAGCCCATAATGTTGAAAGTCGTATCGTTGATTGCAAGAGGAACGCCGTTTCGGTCAAAAATTTCGCCTCTTGGAGCAGGAGAACGAATCATTCTGAGCCTGTTGCTGTGAGCCAGCTTGATGTATTTATCGCTCTGATAAATCTGACAAAAATACAAGCCCCCGATTAAAACAGCAATCGAGAGCAGCATTAAATAAAAAGTTAATTTCAGTCTGCTGTCTATAATTTCCATTTATCTTCGTTCATTTCGTAATTTTTATCATCATCAACCATCTCAAGCATTATCGAAGCAAAATACGGATCAAACTGAACACCGCGCCCTTTTTCAAGTTCAGAACGCACAAATTCCTGCGGCATTATGCTTCTGTAACTCCTGTTGCTGGTCATTGCGTCATATGCGTCCGACACAGCAATAAGCCTTGCTTCTTCGGGAATTTCTTCACCTTTCAAGCCGTCAGGATAGCCGCGTCCGTCAAATCTTTCGTGATGCCAGTGCGCACCGATTGCGAGTTTTGGCATCTCCTTAATATTGCTGAGGATATGTGCGCCGACACTCGGATGAAGTTTTATTTTTTCAAATTCATCTTCTGTAAGCCGACCCGGTTTGTTAATGACAGAATCAGGAACACCGATTTTTCCGACATCGTGAAGCAGACCCATCATATAAATTTCGTCTTGCCGTTCGAGTGAATATCCGCAGCGTTTTGCAATTTCTCTTGAATAAAAAGCGACTCGCCTTGAATGACCGTTCGTGTAGCGGTCTTTTGCGTCAATGGCATCGGCAAGGGTCTGTACAACATGAAAAGATAAAGATTCATTTTCACGGGTTTTCAGAGCGACTTCCTCTTCAAGATGATGCTGAAAATGCAAAAGTTCTTCGGTCATAATGCTGAAGAAACGCGATATTCTGAAATGAAGCGGAATTATTCCTTCCGGTTCGGCTTTTGGCGGTGAAGAATAATTCACGGCGAAATTTTTTCCGGGATTCTGAGCGTACGTGTCCTCTTTGAAGCCGACAGCAACGAGCGCACTGTTCAGAATGCCGCCCTTTCCGTCAATGCATGAAATTTCGCAGTGTCCGTGGTAGAATACGAGTTCGGGATTTACTTTCTGATAATATTCCCATTCTTTTTTAGCGCGTCTGCCTAAAAAAATAACTCTGTTCCCGCAAAGTGTCAAAACCACAGCCTGAGCCGCAAAATCTTTCATGTGTTCGCTGCCATTGTAGGCATAATTCAAAACTTCCTCGTGAGTTGCGTATGAAAATCTTATTGTTTCGTTTTCATGGAGTTCTCTTAAAAAGAAAAGTTTGCCATCTATGCTTCGTGCCAAAGGCAGCATACAGATGTCAACGCCGTTATCTTGAACCATCAAAGGAAATTCGCAGACATTCATTAAAAATTCTTCGTTCCATTCAACGCCGAGATATTTTTTATATATTTGAATAGCGGGGTTTCCGTCAATGGATTTTACGCAGTTTTTTCCATTTCCGTCATTTCTGTCTATTACTATGTTCATCTCTTTGCCTATGGGTTTCCAGCCGAGAATATATTCCATGTAGGTCTGAAGATGCCGGCTTGCGAAAATTATGAAAGTGAAGCCGCTCAAAATGACATCTTTGCCGATGCTGAAACAATGTTCTTCCTCCCGCATCATTTCCGAAAAAATTTTACCGAGTTTTGCCATCGTTCCGAAGATATTGACACCCTTCATGTTTAACGAAATTTCTTTTATGACTTTTGAGGCGTTCAGTAGCGGATTCGCATAATAAATCCCTATTGCCTTTATATCCTGTATTCCGGCGGTCTGCGATAAAAATTTTTCAATCAGAGTTTCTTCTTCGCCCGGCTTGCAGGAAATCTGTATAGGGAAAAAACACGGATAATCCGACAGCATAAGATTCATTTGAATGCCGTTTGTGCCGTTCAGCATGTCCATAAATGCAGAAGCTCCTATGCGTTTAACTTCCGGCATTCTTTCATCTAGAGCGTCAAGGAGAGTTTTTATCTGATTTTTATCTATGCCGTCAACAAATATAAAGAGCATTGCGTCCCTGTGAGGAACATCCGCGAGTTCTTTTTCGATTATGTCAAGTCCTGTGATTGCCTGTTCAAGTGTTTTGAAGGCGTGCTGTTTCTGCCACATATAATAAAATTTTCCTTTTTGTTTTTAAGTTTAATTTACCCGAAAAAAATTATGAATATTTTAATCCCTCATTTTTTCACGGACAAGCCTGTTGTAGAATATCGAAATATTATTTTATTTTTAATTTAAAAGGAGTTTTTTTCGTGAAAAATTTTCTGCGTTCATTCAATTTTTCATTTTCTTTTTTTAACGATGTCTTTCGCCTTATCACAGCAAGATGAAAATTTTATTTGATTTATTTTTTACTTTTGCAAAAATTGGCGCGGTAACTTTCGGCGGAGGTTACGCGATGTTGCCGATTTTACAGCGCGAAATCGTTGAAAACAAAAAATGGGGAACAGAAGAAGAACTCGCGGACTATTATGCTATCAGTCAATGCACACCCGGAGTTATCGCCGTGAATGTCGCTACGTTCATTGGAAGAAAAACAGCGGGGAATATCGGCGGTGTTGCCGCAACTCTCGGAGTTGTGTTCCCGTCTGTTGTGATAATAACTCTTCTTGCCGGAGTGATTCAGTATTATTCATCTCTTGAATGGGTTGCACACGCGTTTGCAGGCATCAGGGTCTGTGTATGCGTTCTGATTTTCAACGCGGTCATAAAACTTTTCGCAAAAGCCATAATCGACAAAAAAACTCTTGCGATTTATTTAACAGTCCTTGTGAGTTCTTTCGTGTTTAATGTTTCTCCCGTAGTGTTTGTCATTGCGGCAGGGTTGGCGGGAATTTTACTGAAGGTGTACATAAAATGATTTACTTGAAATTATTTTGGGAATTTTTTAACACGGGTTTATTTGCGGTAGGCGGCGGTATGGCAACATTGCCTTTCCTTTACGATATTGCGGACAGGACAGCGTGGTTTTCGCGTCAGCAGCTTGCGGACATGATAGCGGTATCGGAATCGACTCCTGGACCTATCGGCATTAACATGGCGACTTATTCAGGCTATTTAACGGCAGGAATACCCGGCGCGGCAATCGCGACTTTAGGATTGATAACGCCGAGCATTATCGTGATTTTATTAATCGCGGCATTTCTGAACGCTTTTAACGATAATAAATTTGTCAAAGGGGGATTTTATGGTCTTCGTCCGGCAAGCTGCGCAATGATAACGGCGGCTGGTTTTGTTGTCGCGATAGTAACTTTTGTGAACAATAATATTCATGCTCTTTCAAAATTTGAGAGAATTGAGTGGCACGCGTTGATTCTTGCTGCGGTGCTTTTGATTTTCACGAATTTTGTAAAGCCGGCAAAGAAATTTCATCCTGTGTTCTGGATTTTTTTCTCGGCTGCTGTCGGAGTAATTTTCAAATTTTAAGGAAAAAAATCGGGAGATGTTGAAATATAGTTACCCGCTTGTAAGCGTCATAATACCGTCTTTCAACAATGAAGAAAAAATCAAAAATGCCTTGCAGTCCGTTTCAGCACAGGATTATGAAAATATCGAAATAATTTTCGTGAATGACGCCTCAACCGATAAAACTTTATCAAACGCTGAAAAATTTTTGAAAAATTCAAAGCGCGGTTTCAAGATTATTAACCATGAAAAAAATCTCGGAGTCTCCGCCGCTCGAAATTCAGGTATCGAAGCCTCACACGGCGAATATATTTTATTCTGCGACGGAGATGACATGATGAAAAAAAATTTAGTTTCTGAACTCGCGGGCTTGATTCAAAAATATGACTGCGAAATTTCTTTCGGCGGCATAACAGAACATT
>CAJODX010000046.1:17606-23351 GCA_905233295.1 uncultured Synergistales bacterium
CTCAGCCTTTGAACGGCGAACAGGCTGCGTATATGAGGATTTTCACGAAAGGTTTTATGCCGCACATCTGCTGCACGATGTTTAGAAAAAATTTTCTCGAAAAAATAAATCTGCTTTTCACTGAAGGTTGCACAAACGCCGAAGACACTGAATTTCAGACAAAAGCTTTCTGTCGCGCAGAAAAAATTTCTTTCACCCGCGAATGTTTATATATTTATTTCAATGCCGGCAGTAAAAAAGATTCAATAGAAAAAAATATGAAAATTTTCCGTTCATGTCTTGAAGCTGATTCAAGGACAGCTGAATATTTAATCGAACATTTGAAATCGAAGAGAATAAAATTTCTCGTAAAAAATTCATATCTGCCGGAGCTTGCAGTAAAACGTCTCACCGGCTGTGCAAAATTCAACGAGCCACAAAAATATTTTGAGTTGCTCAAAAATCCTGAATTTAAAAAAATTCTGCGCAGTTCATTTAAAACATTTTTTTTCAAACCTGAAGTCTGTTTGAAAGCCTTTGCTGTCCTTTTTATGCCGAAATTATATTTTAAAATAAGAAAAACTTCGACGCCGTATGATAAAATTCATTAAAAGTCAGCTTTTTTAAAGGAGAAAAATTTTATGGAATTTTTTGAAGTTGTTAAAAACAGATTTTCCTGCCGAAAATTTTCACAAAAAACTGTCGAAGATGAAAAACTCGAAAAAATTTTGGAAGCTGCACGCCTTGCTCCAACGGCAAAGAATGCTCAGCCCGTAAAAATCTGGGTGATTAAAACTCCCGAAAGCCTCGAAAAAATTAAATCCGCAGCTCCGTTCGCGTGGCTGAAAGACGTTAATGTGATTATCGCTGTCGGCGGAACAGCTGAAGGCGCATTCGTCAGACCTTCGGACAAAAGAAATTTTGAAGATGTTGACGCGACAATCGTAGCAACTCACATAATGCTCGAGATTGAAAATGAAGGACTTTCTTCAACATGGATCGGAATGTTCGATGAACCTAAAGTCAAAGAATTTTTCCCGGAAATGAAAAATTTTGATCTTGTCGCTCTGTTCCCTGTCGGATATAAAGCTGATGACGCACAGCCTTCAGACAGGCATTCTATAAGAAAGTCAAAAGACGAACTCGTGAAATATTTATAATATAAAAAAATCTTGAGCAAGAATTATTCTGAATTAATCCGGGCATTCGTAGCTGTGAAAATGCCTGAAGAAGTCTCTGAAGAACTTGAAAATTTTCTGTCCGAAGTCAGACCGCTCGCAAAAATACGCTGGGTTAAATTCGGACAGTTTCATATTACGCTGAAATTTCTCGGCGAACTTGAGCCGGGTGTTATTGCCCGTGTGAAAGATTCTTTAACGTCGCTGAAATATTTTTCGCCGTTCAAAATAAATCTTTCGTATATCGGTGCATTCCCGAATCTTAATTCGCCGCGTGTCATATGGCTGTCAGGTGATGAAGGAGCAAAAGAACTCGCACAGCTTTCAAAAAAAGTCAACGAAACGCTATTTAAAGATGAAGAACTCGAAAAGGATACGAAAAAATTCAAAGCGCATTTGACTCTCGCAAGATTAAATGGCGGCAGTCTTTCCGAAGAGCTTGTGAGAAAACTCGGCACGGTAAAAAATTTTTCATGGCAATGTGATGAATTATTTTTAATGCGCAGCGAACTTACCACAAAAGGTCCGATATATACCGAACTTTTATGAAAAAATTAAATCGGAATTTTTTTTTGAGAGATGTAAACGTAATCGCTAAAGATCTGCTGGGAAAAATTTTAGTCCGCGAAACAGATGAAGGAACCGCATCGGGAATTATTGTTGAAACTGAAGCATACAAAGGTCCCGAAGACAAAGCCTCACACACGTACAACAACAGAAGAACTTCACGAACAGAAATTCAATTTCGTGAAGGCGGTTATGCATATGTCTATATGATCTACGGAATGTATTTTTGTTTCAACGTTACAGCGAATCTTCCTGATATTCCCGAAGCGGTTTTAATCCGTGCGCTTGAACCTTTTGACGGCGTTGACCTTATGAAATCGCGCCGTCAGACAGAAAAATTAAAAAATCTTTGTAACGGACCGGGAAAATTATGCTCGGCACTGGGAATTAAAAAAGAAGACAACGGTGAAGATTTATGCGGCGGAAAAATTTACATTCTTGACGGCGGTTTTACTGCCATTAAAATAAAAACCTCTCCTCGAATTAATATCGACTACGCTGAAGAATATAGAAATCTTCCATGGCGATATTATATAGAAGACAGTGAATTTGTTTCTAAGGTAAAAAAATTTTAATTCTTTCCAAAATAATTTCAAATATAAAAATTTATTTTTGGTCGCGTTGGACAATAGACTTTTAAAAAATAAATTTGACTGAGAAAATTTTTTGTGTTTTAATTCTCTAACAATTTTTCAAAGGAGATGCATTAAAAAATGAATAAAATTAAAAATTGTTCAATTACGTTTTTGATTTTTATTCTTGTTTTATCAATGTCCGGCGCGGCGTTTGCTGAAACTTATTATTACGCCACAACGGATATGACGTGGGCGGAATTTTACGCTGGTGAGACAAATCAAACATCATCTAAGCTTGAAGAGGCTGGGCTTGATGCAATCAGTACGCCTACGACAGGACACACGAATCGTTTTCCGCTGTTAATCACCAGTGAAACATCGGCAGGTAGCACATTAAGCGGTGTTAAGGCTGTCAAAGTCCGTATGACGGAAGAAATTTACAATACGTTGAAGAATACCTCCTCCGGAAGAAACCAGACAGCTCTTTCACGTTTTTCAATCGTTGCGTCTGATGACACAGGCGAATATTTTAATGAATATAAAGACGTAACAGCAAAAGATACCTTCGGCGCAATGGTTACGGAAGTAATTTCCTACAATGTCGCGGACGGCATAGCCAGTGTAGACCTCAGAGCAGGCGCGAGCAGCACGTGGGGAAGCTACATGCTGGTCGTTTCGGGAATCCCTGTTGGAATCGGAGAAAATTTAAATGCCAGAGGAAGATATGCCTCCGCTGACAAGTTTCTCGGCGCACTCATTGAAACAACCGACGGGACAATCTACGGTATGAGACACGACAACAATTTGTGGACGAGTTCGAGCGATATTGCCATTACAGTCAACGATGCGTTTGTTGAACTTCACGGCAACGGCGTTCAGCGCGACTACGATTACACTGCTGACATCGTAGGCAAAACGATTTCAAAAATTACTTACATGCTCAGCGACAGTCCGGACGTTGTTATAAGCGGTCTTGAACTTAAAGTCCAAGCGGTTCCGACTGCAAGAGCGGTTGTTCCTGACGGCGGTCTTGTCTTCAGCGAAGGTAAGTCGTTGGACGTAAAAATCAGTTTCGATGGCGTTCCTGACGGAGTTTCTTATAACGAGATTTTGTCTGTCCAGGGAAACCGTGTAGCGTTATCTGCGGATACTTACACGTATGACGCAGAAAATCAGGTTTTAACGTTGCTATCTCCAGGTGCTGGGTTATACAGAATAACATTCAAGAGCAGCAACACTGATACAGCCCCCAACATAATCGCGGGATTTTATCTTCAAAGTTCGCATTTTGCTACAACAGATATGACATGGGCGGAATTTTACGCAGGTGAACTTGCTTCGACAGCAGATGAACTCAAAGATGCCGGACTTGATGCCTACACCTCGGCAACGGCAAAAAATTTTCCCTTGGTCGCACACGATGGCGATAACATCACCGGACTTAAAAATATTCGCGTCAGCATTCCCAATGAAGTTTATGATTCTTTAACAGCAGAAAGTCTCAAACGTTACACTTTCATCGGAGCGAACGACAGTGCTTTTTCAGAATATAAAGTTTTGAGTTCTGACGGCAGTTTCAGCGCAATGATAACGGCGAGTACTGACGTAAGCGAAAATTCTTCTGTTACAGTTGCCAGCGGAGCTTCAAGCACATGGGGAACTTACACGTTTACAATAAGCGCGGATTTAAGTTCAGTAAATTCAAGCAATCTTCTCGGAGGAATCATTGAGACCGATAAAGGTTCATACGGGCTTCGGCACATTAATAATTTATGGTATTCCGCAAGCAATATTGCTTTGACAATTAACGACAGCTACGTTGAGCCGCACGGTGTTGAACGCGCTTACGAATATACGAAAAATCTTTCTGGCGCAACCGTTACAAAAATTATTTATCTTCTGAAAGATATTCCCGATGTTGCACTAACCTGTAATGTCAAGCTTCCTGAATGGACGGACACATCCGCTGATATTCAAGAACCCGAAAACGGGAGCGGTTTTCTGATAACAGGCGAGGCGATTTCTTTCGATGTAAAATTCAACAGTCTTCCGACGAATACGGCTTATGATAAGCTTCTTTCTGTTACGACACCGATCCCGAACGTTCATCACGGTAGCAGGGCTTTGTCCGCAGATTTTGAAAATAACGTTTTGACACTCACAGATCCTTCTCAGATAGAAGCCGGCGAATATACCGTAAAATTTGCCACGGATTCAGATTATGTTGATGTCGGAACAAAATTCACGCTCTACACAACGAACGCGACAAGTTCGATACTGGCTGATGACAATCCGGCTGAACTCACGTTCATGATAACGCCCGCAGGAGCAGTTTCAAGTGTTGACAAAACTCTCGAAACGAATGATTTTGTTAATGCAACCGAATACACGGATACTGCCGACAACACATCAGCAGCATACAGCGGCGGCGAAAATGAAATTTCAGGTTCGGGCTTTATGTTTGATGTCGTTTTGAGTGATGTCCCGTCCGGAAAAACGGCTGTTCTCGGTTTCAGCAAAACTGTAATGCTCACCGCCGAAACTTTGGGCAGTGCGGATTTTTACAGTAAAGTCGCAGCTCGAATCAAAGCAAACGATTACATGGAAGAAAACGGACAGACATGGTATTTAGTTGATGAGGTTACCTTTAAAGATCTCGGAATTTCCGTTAAATCCGTCAATCCCGATAAAGATTTGACCGCCAGCATCAGTGCAGGCGCAAGGGTCTCTGATGACAGCACAATCATTTTGGTTTACGGCGCAATGCTCGCGGACAGTGCTTCGGTTGAGGAAGGTTTTTATATTCTTTCGCCCGAAGGTGAAATGCTCTTGAATGATGGAACAGCCGATGGTCATATAAAAGCGACCTGGTATCTTGCAGGACCTGCTTCAGCGCAGGCAACTCCTAATGCTGATAATGGAACTCAAACCAACGCAACCGGCGGCACAGCTCCGACAAAAACGACTTTTCAAACTATCAGCGATACTGCGCAGACAAATTTTGCAAGCTCAACGGTGATAGCCAATCTTACAGACAAAATCAAAGAAAAACTTGGAAACGATGCGGAAAATTATCCTGTCAATTCAGAACTTCCCGAAGGTTCGGTTTCAACTGAACCGGCAAAGACCGTAACAGCGGATCAGCTTGCTTCTGTCATCACGAACGGAAGAAAAAGTTTCGATATTGCTCCTCTGACATTCCCGACAGTGAAAGTCGAAACGGCAGGAACATATCCGCTCGGTGCTGTGCCGGAAACGAATCTTGAAAAAGGAATGAAACTCTTCCTTTACATGCTTGTCATTGATGATGGAGACGTGAAACTCGGCAACGCTGACTTTTTTAATATGAAAATTGCGGAAGACTCAACCAGCGGCGCGTTTTTCACGAACGATGAAGGGACTGTAATCACCGAAGTTCAAGCAGATCTTGACGTGAATATCTGGGC
>CAJODX010000047.1 GCA_905233295.1 uncultured Synergistales bacterium
CTTCTGTTAAACTCTGATAAAGTTCAAGGATTCCTTGCAGGCATAGCTTTTTTGGATGCAAAAAGACCGTATACAAAGAAAGTGCTTGAACGAATTGATTTCGAGAAAATCGTAGAATCCTTGACAATAAACGAATTAATTAAAACCGAACAAAAATTAAAATTATCCTGTTATATCACTATGCCTATGTATGACTCTTTTAAGTCATTACTGCTCCGTCTCAAACATGTCAGGATATAACGGTATCCATGCGCGGGACTGGATTAATCCTGCGTCAAGATACATCGCCAGCATTGAACGTCCCGGATAGCCCGATGAAGATAACTCTTCAGGTAATGGAATCTGAATCTGCATATGCGTCATCTTGACAGGAAGATTTATCGTGTTTGCCATTGAATATACTGTACGACCTCCAGTGAATGAACTCGCGCGTTTTAATGCCAAGGAAGGAACATCGCGTGCGTAAATGTCGAGTTCAAGACCATTCAAAACGCAGAATTTTAATAACATTAACAAATCTTCGGCGTTCATCGGCACTGCTGAGTCTATAATAACATTTGTGAGTGTGTCTTTATGAAGAAGCCAGAATGATGCCAGTACCGTGTGAATATCGACACCAGAATTTATCTGCGCAGGTCTGACATTCAAAGGGAAAGCCTGATTTCTCGGCATAGGTGCGTGAATTAAAAGAGCGTCAAAATTTTTCGGTCTCAGCCACGCAACATTACAGCGCATATTACGTTCATTCCATATTGACTGAGCTATTACGCGCGTATTGTGCGAATAATTTGTGAACGGCGTTATCAATGTTGCATCGAGTACAAAACTTTCGTTGTTTTCAGCATTCGTTGCAATAACAGGATTATAAATGCTGAGAAATCCCGGCACATCTTCACGCGAAGGTATCATCACAGCCTTGAAAATTTTTGACGCTCCTATGTCCATCCAGTTTATATCGCCGTATGGAGAATGAAAAAAAGACCAGATATTTTTTATCCCTGAATATAAAGCTCCGCCGTGCCTGTTCGCGTAAGTCCGAGTGCCGAAATCTATTGTGAAATCCAAAATATCACCGTCTTCTGTCAGGACGAATAAATCTCCGAAAGAACTCCATATTAAATCTCTCGGCTTCGATACTCCGCGTATGTCAAAATATTCACGGCTTATAACATTCAAAATATAAATTCTATCGTTAGCTCTGTCAGCAACGGCAAGCCAGTCCGCGTAACCTTCAATCGCGACAGGCTCAAACAATAAATCTCCTATGCCGAGCGGAGGAGTCCACGTTCTCATGCTTAGCCCCGAAGGCGTGAGATTATAAAAAGCTATATTCCTGTCGGCAGGGTCAGAGACAGCAAAAAAATTTTCCGAAATCATTTCCGCGTCCGTTACAACGAGTGAAGGCAAAGTCGCGATATATTCCGAGTAGTCCGAAGATGATAATTTTGCGCTGCTGTCAGTTTCAATGTTGCGGAGTGAATATAAATCCCCGTTGCTCGAAAAAACTCTGAATGTTCCGTCTCCCATCGGCAATGCAATGACAGGCGAGGGAATTTCAATCTCGCGTATCATTGAACCTATTGCGAAAGTTCCTGCAACGAGACTTCTTGAACCGTTATGAATATAAATTTTGTCCCCGAACGTGTCCGGAATGCCAATGATTTCGCCGAGAGAGCTGATTTTTCCAAGTCCTTTTATGCTGAACGGACGCGTGTAGCCTGTGTTCCATTCTGTCTGAACAGTCGTTTCGGCATAACGCCAGCTCACCGGAACAGGAACAGTGCCAAGAACGGTACGTAAAACTCTGTCCTGTTCATCAAAATAATCACGAATCCTCGGTGCAGAGTCATCCATCGGACGGACTTCGAGATAGCTTTTTATTGCGGACATCGCGCCTTCGGTATCTCCCATTCTGTTAAGATTCAACGCGCTCAACAAATAATAATCTACCATGTAAGTATTTTCGTTTATTGCCTGGTCAAGATATGTTTGAGCTTCTCTGTAATCGCGGCGCATAAAATAGACGTAAGCGTTATTAAAATGCCGTTCGGCTTCATCGAGGTCAGCACGGGGAATCTCAGCTGAGTTTGCTGTATTTATAAATGAAAAAATTAAAATAATGAACAAAAATTTTCGCATTGAAATGAAATTTTCTCCTTATAATCTTCTAAATTAAAAAATATTATAAAACGAGTCAGTGAAAAATTATAAAAATTTTCAAATATTAAGGCTTTACGCGAAACAGAAAAAGGAGATTATAATTTTAGCTTAGATTTAGCTTAGAATCGGTTAAGAATATCGGAAATTTATTTACAGAGAAAGGGGAAAGCTGACGTTCTAATCTGAACAAACAGAAATTGAACGCAGTAGCTGAAATTAAAAAATGATAGCAGGAATTAAAAAATTATTGTTACTCGCTGTAATCGCAGGAGCAGGCTGGTGGATTTATTTTCAGTTCATGCATGAGAAGCCGACCGTTTACGGCTTGACAACATCGGCGATAACACGCGGCGAAATTGTTTCAACAGTAACGGCAACAGGAGAGTTAAACGCAATCAGCGTTGTTGAAGTCGGAACACAGGTATCCGGAACAGTGCAGGAAATTTATGTTGACTTTAACTCGCAGGTCAAAGCCGGACAGATGATCGCGCTCATAGATCCGTCGGTTCTGCAGCTGACACTGAACGAATCCGAAGCAAGCCTCGCTGTGTATCAGGCTGGAGTTCGCAGCGCACAGGCATCATTGACGGACTCCGAGCGAAAATATTCACGGAATCAAGAATTATTTTCAAAAAAATTGATTGCAAAGAGCGAAGTTGACACCAGTGAAGCCGATGTTTTGATGAAACGCGCAGCTCTTTCTGAAGCAAAATCGAGAGTTGTTCAGGCAAAGGCAGCTGTTGAACGCGCAAGAACAAATCTCAATTACACGAAAATCACTTCGCCTGTGAACGGTGTTGTCATTGACAGACAGGTTGACGAAGGACAGACTGTCGCGGCAAGCTATCAGACTCCGACACTGTTCAAAATTGCCGAAGATTTAACACGAATGCAGATTGAAACAAAAGTTGACGAGGCTGACATCGGGACTGTCGCAGAAGGTCAGAACGTTACATTCAGAGTTGATGCATTTCCTGATGAAACTTTCAAAGGCAAAGTCGTTCAGGTTCGTATTGCGCCGACTACCAGCGACACTGTTGTTACATACACCGTCATAATTCACGTTGACAATCCCGATTTCAAACTCAAGCCCGGAATGACAGCGAATGTTTCAATCGAGACGGAGCGCGCTGAAAATGTTTTAAGAATCCCTGTTGCGTCATTGAGATTTACACCGCCCGAAGGTTTGTTGAATACGATTTCATTTGACCGCGAAATTTTAACTCAAAAGAAAACTCTTTCAACAGGAACGGTATGGCCGGAACGCGATGGCGTTATGATGATGCCCGTTCAGATTGAAATAGGCGTGTCGGACAATAAATGGGTTGAATTAAAATCTGAAAAATCCGGAAGAGCGCATCCCGTTCTGCGTGAAGGAACAGAACTTGTCATCAACGCTCAGGCAGGCGCAAAATCCGGCAAAACAACAACAGGCGGGCTCGGAGCACCGAGAGTTCCGGGTGCTGGCGGCGGACGTAGACCATAAAAAATTATTTTCATTTCAGAAGATAGAAAATGTTCATAGATTCACATTGCCATATCAACTCTGAAGATTTACGGGGTCAGGCACACGAGGTTGTCAGACGCGCAAACGAAGCCGGCGTAAAAAAAATGATTATTGTCGGTTGCGATTTAAATGACAGCCTCGAAGCTGCCGAACTTGCCCGTGAATTTGATTTATTCGCGTCAATCGGCATTCACCCTCACGAAGCAAAAAGATATTCAGATGTTCCCGAAGAATTTCACAGATTGATTGAAGATGAAAAAGTCGTTGCTGTCGGCGAGATTGGACTTGATTATCATTACGATTTATCGCCGCGTGATGTTCAGATTGAAATGTTTGAACGCCAGCTGAAATTTGCTGAAGAAAAAAATATGCCGGTCATTCTGCATATCCGTGAAGCAATGGAAGACGCAATGAAAA
Organism: uncultured Synergistales bacterium; assembly: GCA_905233295.1. Lineage (GTDB taxonomy): Bacteria > Synergistota > Synergistia > Synergistales > Aminobacteriaceae > JAFUXM01. Next base: position 4,085 of record CAJODX010000047.1, read on the forward strand.
TTCTGCATAATCATAAAAATTTAAAATTGCTGTTTCACTGTTACGCAGGCGGTTTGAAATTTCTCGATGAAGTTTTGGAGATGGGCGGCTTGTGTGCGTTCGGAGGTGCGCTGACGTGGAAAGGCAAAGCCTCTGATGAACTCCGCGAGGTTTTCAGAAAAATTCCCGATGAAAGAATTTTGCTTGAGACTGACTGCCCGTATATGGCTCCGGCACCGTTGAGAGGAAAAACAAACGAACCTGCGTTTATAAAATTTGTTTACGAACGCGGCGCACTCGAAAAAAATATCAGCGTTGAAGAACTCGAAAAGATTATCGAGAAAAATTTTGAAGGATTTTTTATAAAGCGGTAAACAAAATTCATTTTATGTCTCTGTTCTTAAATTTGCATTGTAAAAAAATTCGTGTAAAATTTCCAAAATAAATTTCATACTTTGCAGGTATGTTTTGAATTTTTTCAGAAAGGATTTTTTTCAATGAGCAAATATAAATTTGAAACTTTACAGCTTCATGTCGGACAGGAAACGGCAGACCCGGTTACAGACTCGCGTGCCGTTCCGATTTATGCGACAACATCTTACGTGTTTAAAGATTCTGCAACAGCCTCAGGACGTTTCGCACTGACTGAACCCGGAAATATTTACACCCGTCTTATGAATCCTACGAATGACGTTTTTGAAAAAAGAATCGCAGCACTTGAAAGCGGCGCGGCGGCACTTGCCTTTGCATCAGGGTCGGCGGCTATCGACTGCGCAGTCAGAAACATCGCTAAAGCCGGAGATCATGTTGTCTCATCTGTGAATCTTTACGGCGGAACGTTCAACCTTTTCGCCAACACTCTTACGGAAGCCGGAATCTCAACGGACTTTGTTGATCCTTCAGAGCCGGAAAATTTTGAAAAAGCAATCAAACCCAATACAAAATTACTTTACGCTGAAACTCTCGGCAATCCTAACTCAGACGTTATTGACATTGAAGCAATCGCAAAAATCGCACACAAACACGGTCTTCCGCTGATAGTCGATAACACTTTCGCGACACCGTTCCTGTTACGTCCTATTGAATACGGCGCAGACATCGTTGTGCATTCTGCGACAAAATTCATCGGCGGACACGGAACTGTCATGGGCGGAGTTGTTGTTGACGGCGGAAATTTTGACTGGGCGGAGAATGAAAAATTTCCCGGACTTTCCAAACCCAATCCATCATATCACGGCATAGTCTTCACTCAGGCTGCCGGAAAACTCGCTTATATCATAAAACTCCGCACAACTTTAATGAGAGATCAGGGCGCGTGCCTTTCCCCGTTCAATTCATTTTTGCTTCTGCAAGGACTTGAAACGCTTTCGCTGAGAGTTGAAAGACATGTCGAGAACGCTCTGAAAGTCGTTGAATTTTTGAAAAATCATCCAAAAGTCGCAAAGGTCAATCACCCTTCACTCGAAACAGGAAAAGCAAAAGAGCTTTACGATAAATATTTTCCGAACGGTGCGGCTTCAATCTTCACGTTTGACATCAAAGGCGATTCAAACACGGCGAAAAAATTCACGGAAAGTCTTGAACTTTTCTCGCTGCTTGCAAACGTTGCAGATGTAAAATCACTCGTGAATCATCCTGCCTCAACAACTCACTCGCAACTTTCAGAGCAGGAGCTTTTGTCCTGCGGTATCCGTCCGACAACGATAAGACTTTCGATCGGCACTGAACATATTGATGACATTATCGCGGATTTAAAACACGGCTTTGAGGCATGTTAATATCTACCCGCGGAAGGTACGCCCTGAGATTTTTGGTTGATTTGGCTGAAAATCAGGGAAACGGCTACATAACGACACGTGAGCTTGCACAGCGTCAGGAAGTCTCGCAAAAATACGCTGAAAGATTAATGGCGCAGCTTTCAAAAAGCAATTTTGTCAGGACTCAGCATGGTAAAGGCGGAGGTTACAGGCTTGCCCGTGAGCCTGACGAATATAAAATCAGTGAAATTTTGCTGGCTATGGACGAAGATCTTGCGCCTGTTGAGTGTCTGACGTGCAAACCGAACGAATGTTCACGGGCAAAAGACTGCCGTACTCTTCCGATGTGGGAGAAACTTGATGTTTTAATCAAAGTTTTTTTTGGCGGAATTTCCATTAAAGACTTAATGAAACAAAATCAGGAATGAAGCTTCATATCTTGAAACCTCATTCCTGCTCGAATTTTTTCGGTGATATTTAACGAATCCTGAGCGTTATAGTAGTGCCGTCAGAAGATTTGTCAAAGTCTGATGCCTGAAAATCTTTCAAGCCGACAGACTGAGCCTTGTCAAAGAGTTTGTCCCGTATGTCATCAGTAACGTTTTTGTAACATACCCACCACGAATTTGAATTGGATTTTGTATCAGCGGCAACATAATAATTTTGTAAGTCTTCCGCATCGCCGCCAAGATATTTTGACATATGCTTTGTGATTTTTTCCGGCATGTCAGGCTCAAGTCCTGAGCTGTAAACATCCATGCTTTCTGAATAATATGTACGCACAACGAATTTTATATTGCGCAGGTTGCTGATAATGCTGCTGGCTCTGGTTGAAATGGCTGCTTCAGTGTTTGTAAACATCATCATTTCTGACAATACGCCGACCACTGTGATGACGATTAAAAATTCAACGAGCGTGAAACCTTTTCTGTTCTTTTTCATAAAAAATCCTTCTTTCTGTATGCAAAAATTTTATATCTTGCTGCTTGATAAACGGCACAAAAAAATAGCATAAAGGAATTTAGTGATAATCCTTGTCTGCTAATTTGCCGAACAAATTTTTTCAGCACTTGCCCTCATGTTATATACATCGGACAAGTAAATTAAAAAATTAAATATTCAATCGCCTTTTCTTTTGTATTTGTTTTCTTTGCCGTGTATAAGTCTTACAATGTTCTCGCGGTGTGCAAAGATTACGAGTAAAGACAAAGCCGCCGCAAGACATGTGAAAACCAGAGGCGCGTCCAGCATGGCAAAAAATAAAGCCGAAGCCACTAACGACAACATTGAAGCCAGCGACACATAACGCGTTATATAACGGATTGCATACCAGACAGCCCCGCAAAGCAAAATTACCGCGAAAGATTTATAAGGCCAGATGAAAAATAATGTTCCGTATGTTGTCGCAACGCCCTTGCCGCCTTTGAATTTCAGCCACACCGGGAAAATATGCCCGACAACAACAGCAAATGCTGACAGAGCCATTATGGTCTGCTGATCTTCAGCCGGTGCTATGTGTGCCGCGAGCAAAAGTGCAAAAGCTCCCTTCAGCATATCCACTACTGCTGTGAACCATGACCAGACAGGTCCCATAGCTCTCCCGACGTTTGTTGCTCCCATTGCGCCTGAGCCTATCGTGCGAATGTCCAATCTGTCGCGTTTTCCGTTCTCGTCTTTGTGAAAAAGTTTTGTTACAACATAGCCTGTCGGGAGCGAGCCGATTAAATATGAAACTATTACCCATAAAATAATATTTCTCA
>CAJODX010000048.1:0-8593 GCA_905233295.1 uncultured Synergistales bacterium
CGAACATGTTCCGGCAACATCAACAGCGTGTCCGGGTTCGTAAACTCCGCAAGCCAAAAGAGACTGCATCGTATCTCCTGCACCTGCGCAGATTGAAATTCCTTCGGGCAAACCTGTAATCTCAGCGCATTCTCTTGAAAGTTTTCCGATTATGTCATAGGGCTTTTTGATTTTCGGCATGAAAGATTTGTCAATGCCGAGGATTTTTAACTGTTCGTCCGACCATTCTTTTTTGATGACGTTGTAGCCAAGTCCCCAGCCCGACATCGCGCCCCAGTCAATGAAAGCGTCTTCGGCTTTAAGTCCGGCAAGATTCATTAAAATATACGGAGCGTTGTGAACGAATTTTTTTATCTCTTTTATGTTCGGAGAATTTTTGATGAGCCACCGTGCGTGCATAGCCGGAAAAAGGCATAACGGTTCGGGATTTCCGGTTTCTTCCGCCCATATATCGAGATTTAATTTTGCGAGTTCGTCAGCGTCTTCCTGAGTTCGTGAGTCAAGATAGTTTATGAATGGAGTTACCGCGCGTCCGTCGGCATTTATTCCTGCAATGCCGCAGATGATTCCATCGCCCATTACGGAGCGTATTGAAGATATATCTAAATTTTTTTCGCGCATTATTTCAACGCAGCGTTTTGCTCCTCTTAAGACGAGTTCAAAATATTCGTGAACATTCATTTCGACCCAGCCGGGTTTCGGATATTGTAAACTCGTCGGGTTTACATTTACTGCGACCTGTTTTCCGTTTTCGTCATACACAGCGACTTTGACGCTCTGTGTACCGGCATCAAAGCAAAGATAATAATTCAAGTTGAAAAACACCTCCGAGAGAAAATTATAATACAGCCAGCATTACAGAGAATGCGGAGATTTTTTTAAATAAAACTCAACATTAGTCATAATAGTGTAGAATATATGAAAAAATTTTTTTGAGCAGAAATGTTAAGGAGTTTTTGTTTTGCGAAAGGGCTTTACGAAATTTATTTTTTTATCCGCAATTTTAATTTTTTTGATTTTCATATCAGAAAATAATGCGCACGCTCTCACAGGAAACAACACGGGCTTCACGGGTCTTTGGGAATATCCAACCGCTGAAATGCCCGAGGACGGCGTGGGACGTTTCGGCGTTACGAAAGCGACTCCGTACGGATTTTATTTTCTTGATTTAGCTTGGCTGCCGTGGCTTGAAATTAATTCGCGTTTCAGCACCTTTAACACGCTGAGAGCGAACAGCGACCCTGATGGCAGACGTTATATGGACAAGGCAATAGATTTGAAATTCATGCTCTGGCACAGCAAAGACCCCGAAAAATGGTACATTCCCTCAATCGCAGGCGGTGTCGTCGATATGATGGGAACGGAATTAATGAAAGCCTATTACGGAGTTGCAACGTGGCGTTACGGAAAATTTGCCGCAACAATCGGCTACGGCTCTGACAGATTAAACGGAGTTTTCGGCGGAGTTGAATGGGATGTTGACAGCTGGCTGACTATCAAAGCCGAATACAGCCCTCTCGATTACACTCAGGATCGTTTAGGCGATGACCGCACGAGAGTTTTGGCTGACGATAAACTCCCAAAGAAAAAATACAACGCAGGCGCAATTCTCAGAATGCCTTGGGGCACGGAAGCCGCAGTCAGCTATCAGCGCGGTTACGAATGGGTTTTCGGAATTTCACAGCGAATCAATCTTGCAGGACCTTACATCGGATTTCACAGAAAAAATTTTGAAGCTCCCGGCGATGCCCGAATACCATGTTGGGACAAGATTGACACGGAAAATTTAATTTCGCGAATCAAAGACGGAATCGAAAAATATGTTCGGGTTCGTGATGTTGACGTTAAAATCGAATCAAAAGGCAAATTTCATAAATTATATTTAGCGTACGAAAATTACGGCTATTCTTCACATGCCGAAGCAATGACAAGAATTTTAGTTCTGCTCTCAGCTGTCATGCCTGACCTTGACGAACTCGCTTTAATTCAGAAAAACGCAAGCATTCCCATTGTAAAAGCAACATTCCCGGGAAATTTGCTTTTTGATATACGTACACGCAGCCTTCGCTCTGAAGAGCCGATGAAAACCGCGATTTTCACTTGGGTAACATCTGAAGATGTCATTGAAAATCCGGACGCGAAAAATTTACTCATAGAAAAGGCAAAACATAAAGTCAACGCAATGATTACATACGAGCCGCGGCTTGACCAGACTTTATGGGAGGCTTACATGGACAGATGGGGCATTGACCTTGTATATAAAGGACGTTACTCGAACGGCTGGCAGTCAATCGTTGATGTTAAATTTCCGATCATTGACCATGTTGACACGTCAGACTACCGCGGAATATGGTGGGAAGAGGATTTAAACGACAAAATAAGACTTCAGCAGACAGGCTTGACCTATGCAAATAAATTTTCAAAAGACGGGCGTTCATGGTTTTTTGCTGACGGCGGCTGGCTCGATGAAGATTTCTTCGGCGCTAACGCATACGCGAGATATTACGCTAAAGACGGCGGCTGGTGGCTTGGCGCACGGCTTGGAATTTTCCACGACAGAGATCCGTATTCGTTCGCAGGATTCTCCAGAGGTGTAAGGCGTGCCTACCGCGGCAGAATGTATGACGTAAAACCCGGCAACGGCAAAGAATGGTATTTAACAGGCTGGGTGCAGGCAGGCTATCATCTCGCAGATCTCGACCTTGACATTAACGCCTCATGGGGTCAGTATATTGACAAAGACAAAGGCTTTAAATATGAGGTTACGCGTCATTGGGACGATACGGCGATTGGATTCTGGCTCATTGACGCTGACAGAGACGCACCTGATAAAAGTTTCACGAGAGCAGGTGTTCATCTTGAAATTCCGGCTGAAAAATGGTTCGGAACTCTTTTCGGACAGTCGAGCGAACATATCTGGGAACAGGACACCGTTCTGCTTTCAAATTATTATTTCCACACCGCCCGCGAAGGCGCAACGCTCAGAACTCCTGAACGCATGATGAATCAGTTAAGACCTGTCGCAATGAAAAAGAACGTCGAGAAAATGCTCAGAGATTACTGCTCATATGAAGACGAACAGGAAAATAAAAAGACTGTTACAGGTCTGCTTGAATATATTTTTCATTAAAAATAAAAATTTTTAACGGGGAGATTTTTTATAATGAATTTTACGCGCAAGAATTTTTTCACGGCTTTTATATTATCGTTAGCCTTGTGTTCAGGGGCATATGCGGCGGCTGTCGGGGGGGCGGCTGCTCCTGGTGCACCTGCGGCTGCTCCGTCTTCAATACCGTCCGGAATGGCTCCGGCTGCTCCTGCTGAAATCAGCGTTAATAACGGCGCTGCGGATTTTAACACCGGCAACGTTATCGTAAATCCCAACGCTGAAACAGGCGGTCTGGATATTACCGGCAATGCCCAAAATGTTGAAGGTCTTTCGCTCAATACGGAGAACACAACAGAAACAGGACAAACTGGAAGCCGCGCAAATCTTGACCTTGATGCACAGATAGATGTAGGCGAGATGAACGGATATTTTGAGGAAATTCTCGCGTCAGGCACAACCGGCAACCCAATGGGAGGTTTAATGCGCCGTCTTCCGCGCTACGGAATGTCTTTCTTCAGAGGCTCACCTTCAACGTTCGCACCGAGAGAGTCAGTCCCTGTTACTGTCGATCACAGAATCAACGTCGGAGATACTATGACGCTTTCAATATGGGGAATCCCTGAGGAAGGAAATTTTAATTTTTCAGTCAACCGCGACGGAATGGCTTCGATACCGCGCATAGGCACTATCAGACTTGCAGGATATACAATGGCTCAGGCTGAGAGCGCGATAAGGTCAAGGCTCAATCAATATTACACGGGTTTTCAGATGAATCTCTCAATGGGGCGTTTAAGTTCCATAATGGTCTATGTTACAGGTAGCGCGAGAAGACCCGGAGCTTACACGATTTCATCTTTTTCAACGCTTGTGAACGCTCTGCTGGCATCCGGCGGACCTTCAATGAACGGAAGTCTCAGAAAAATCGAACTCAAACGTAGCGGAAAAACCATCGCCGTGTTCGACATGTACGCAATGTTATTGAAAGGCGACAAAACTCAGGACGTAAGACTTGAAGCCGGAGACGTTATCTATATTCCGCCTGTCGGACCTCTGGTCGGTATTGCCGGCGAAGTTCATATGCCGGGGGTTTACGAGCTTAACGGCAAGACAAGAGTTGAAGATATTCTGTTCACGGCTGGCGGACTTAACGCAATGACGTTTCAGGGGCGCGTCCAGTATTACAGAGTTTTCGGGAACTCTTACGCGAGTGCCTTTGAAGGTACGCTGAAGGAATTTGAAAAATTTGAACTGCATGACGGCGACATCATCAGGCTGTACCCTATCTTCAACCTTTCGACAACGGTTTCAATAACGGGACCTGTAATTCGCGGCGGCACGTACGCAATCGTTCCGGGCGAAACAAAAATCGCTGACATCATCAACCGTGCGGGCGGTCTGACCATCACGGCATCAGATATTGCTGAAATCACACGTGTTACTCCGTCTCTTGAAGGACCTGTTCACGAAAGATTCAGAGTAAATATTTTTCAGGCTTTGCAGGGCGATCCTCAAAACAATCTCGCTCTTCAGACGAACGATTTAATTTCTGTTTTGCCTGTGCCGGACTGGAAGCCTCAAATCTGGGTAAGCATTTCAGGCGAAGTTCACAGACCCGGAAATTACGCGATGTTCCCGGGCGAAAAACTTTCGGATTTAATCGAACGCGCAGGAGGATTCACTCCGCAGGCATTTTTACGCGGCGCAATATTCACGCGTGTCAGTGTCGCAGCGCAGCAGCGGACAGCTTTAAGACAGATGGCTGACCAGATGGAACGCAACATGTTACAGCAAAATCTACAGTCAAGCGCAAGTGAACAGCAAACTGAACTCAGACGGCGCAGAGAGTTGATTAACAGTCTCCGTAATGTTCCTGTAATAGGCAGAGTCGTAACGAAAATCGATACACCGCAGGCTCTTGCCGGAACACAATGGGACTACGAACTCTTAAACGGCGATGCCCTCCGTATACCGACAGTACCTTTAACAGTGAACATAATGGGCGCGGTATATTCATCAGCAAGCCACATTTACAGCCCGAACATGAGCATCAACGCATATATAAACTCAGCCGGCGGTGCATTGAAAGAGGCACACAAGAGGCTCGTTTATCTTTTGAAGAGCGACGGCACAACGATAAGGCTCACCCGCAACACGTCAATGTTATCGTCAAAGACATGGAAAGCTCCCAAGGGATATTCGGCAAAAATCGAACCTGGCGATACAATCGTCGTACCAGTGAAATACTCTGATAAGAGTTCGATTGAATCGCTCAAAGATACGATTCACATCATTTACGAGGTTGCAGTGGCGGCTGGCGTAGTCATCAACGCTACGAAAGATTAAAGGTGAAAAGGAATTATGAAAAAAATTTTTCTTGCGCTGTTAATGAGTTTTTTCTTTGCGTTCGGGGCATCGGCGGCTGGCTTTGAATATAAAATCGTGCCTTTGGGGTCGCTTGGCAAAGACAGCACAGATTGAAGACGTTTTGAATCAATACGGCAAAGACGGCTGGGAGGTTGCGGAAATTTTTGCTGTGCGTACGACGTTTGACCCGAATGTGTTTTTTGTGATAATGAAACGAAAAATTTAACATTACTCGCAAGAAGTCTCCCACTTCTTTAAGTGGGAGATGAATTGCGCTTTATTTTTCTAAATCTCTATGATAAAATCAATAGGTAAAAGTACAACTACCGTAGGGACTACGGGAAGTAACGCCTTTGGAGAGGACGTAAGACGACTTCAGCCAGCACGAGTGGAGCGCAGCCTCGATGAATTAGCCCCCGCTTCTATAAGCGGTGGTAGTTCACTTCATGTTAAAAATTTTGACTCTCGGAAAATTCCGGGAGTTTTTTTACGCTGATATAATTAACATTCGAGATTAAAAAAAAAGGAGATTCGCTATTTTGAGCAGAGTATTTAATTTCAGCGCAGGTCCGGCGGTTTTGCCCGAAGAAGTTTTGAAAACAGCTCAGGCTGAAATGCTTGAATATAAAAATTCCGGAATGTCCGTCATGGAAATGAGCCATCGTTCAAAAGATTTTGAAAATATTCTTGACGAAGCCGAAAAAGACATTCGCACCCTGATGAACATTCCCGAAAATTACAAAGTTTTATTTTTGCAGGGCGGCGGTTGCACACAGTTCGCAATGATCCCGATGAATTTAATGCGCAACAGAGTCGCGGATTACATTGTAACCGGTCAGTGGTCAAAAAAAGCCGCGGCTGAAGCAAAAATTTTCGGCACTGTCAACGAAGCCGCAAGCTCGGCTGATAAAAATTTTTCGTATATTCCCGACCTCAGCGATCTTAAAATTTCCGACAACGCTGACTATGTTTATATCTGTCAGAATGAAACCGTCCACGGCACAACAATCCGCAATCTTCCCAACACAAAAGGAAAAACTCTGGTTGCTGACGTTTCCTCAATGTTTTTGAGCGAGCCTGTCGATGTGAGCAAATACGGAATAATCTGGGGCGGAGTTCAGAAAAATTGCCGGTGTAACGATAGTGATAATCCGCGAGGATTTGATCCGCGATGACGTTCTGCCGTTCACGCCGACAATGATGAAATATAAAACCCACGCCGACAACAAATCTCTTTTCAACACGCCCCCGTGCTACAACATTTATATCTGCGGGCTTGTGTTCAAATGGCTGCTGAAACTCGGCGGAACTTCAGAAATGAAAAAAATCAACGAGGCAAAGGCGAAAATTCTTTACGACTATCTTGATTCGTCAAAAATTTTCCGCGGCACAGTCGAAAAGAAAGACCGCTCTATAATGAACGTTCCTTTTGTAACAGGGAGCAAAGAGCTTGACGCTGAGTTTATCGCCGCTGCTGACAAGGCTGGATTCAAAAACATCAAAGGACACCGTTCAGTCGGAGGCATGAGGGCTTCAATCTATAACGCAATGCCTATTGAAGGCGTTAATGCGCTCGTGAATTTTATGGCTGACTTCGAGAAAGGACACGCGAAATAATGCCCGAGCCTAAAGAAAGAAAAATTTTCTGTCTTAACAATATCGCGCAGATTGGACTTGAAAAATTCCGCAAAGGCTACACCCTCACGGAAAATATTAATGACGCGGCAGGAATTTTAGTTCGTTCCGCGGACATGCTGAACATGAATTTTCCCGAAGGTCTCAGAGCCATAGCGCGTGCTGGTGCAGGGGTCAACAACATTCCCATTGAAAAATGTTCTGAAGCCGGAATCGTTGTTTTCAACACACCCGGAGCAAACGCAAATTCAGTCAAAGAACTCGTGCTTGCAGGACTGCTCTTAGCCTCGCGCGATATTTACGGCGGAATAAAATGGGTGAACGAAAATTCAAGTCTTGCCGACATCAGCAAGGCAGCGGAGAAAGCGAAAAAAAATTTTGCGGGCAATGAAATTTCCGGAAAAACTCTCGGAGTTATAGGCTTGGGAGCTATCGGTGTCAGAGTTGCCAACGCCGCGGTCGCTCTTGGAATGAATGTTCTTGGCTATGATCCTTATCTTTCGTTACGTTCCGCTTGGATGCTGAGTTCGATGATAAAACATGCCGACACAGCTGAAGAGGTTTATGCCGCCAGCGATTTCATAACGATTCACGTTCCTGCGATGGACAGCACGAAAAAAATGATTAACGCTGAAGCAATCGCAAAAATGAAACGCGGGATTAAAATTTTGAATTTCGCACGCGATGTTCTTGTTGACGAGGCTGCACTGAAAGACGCTTTGACATCGGGACAGGTTGCAAAATATATTTCGGATTTTCCGAACTCAGTCAGCGCGAATTTGCCGAACGCAATCGTTTTGCCGCATCTCGGAGCTTCAACCGAAGAAGCTGAAGACAACTGTGCTGTAATGGCGGCAGTTCAGCTTCAGGATTATCTCGACAACGGAAACATTACGAACTCGGTGAATTTTCCTGAACTCAACGCCGGAGTCTGCGGAGCTGAAGCCCGTGTTGAAATTCTTCACAGAAATATTCCGAACATGCTTTCACAGATAACATCGTTTTTCGGAAACAGCAATCTCAACATCGAAAATTTAATGAACAGAGCGAGAGGTCAGTATGCCTGTACGTTGCTGGACATTTCTCACAAGATGCCCGATGACACGAAAGAAAGATTAAAAGAAATCAACGGTGTCTTGAGAGTAAGACGTGTTAAGGAAAGAAGTTAAAAATATTTCACATTTCTCCGCTGTTCTGATTTAACTCAGCGGCGGAGAATATAAAAAAAATAAAAATAAAATTTTTTGAGAGCTGTGTGAAATTTTGACGCACAAAAAAATTTTGGATTATTTTACAATCGACGGCACACCTGGGGGCAATCAGGACTGGCTGCCGGAGTGGGATATGAATATGGGAGGCTGTGCGGCTGTTACGGCGTGCGACACCTGTATATTTTTATCAAGAAATCCGGGAGAAAATTTTGAAAATCTGTATCCGTTTGACGCAAAAAATTTATCCCGTACGGATTTTATAAAATTCGCTTCG
>CAJODX010000048.1:8622-16198 GCA_905233295.1 uncultured Synergistales bacterium
ATGACTACATGAAAAAAATCGGAAACGATTCTTTAATCCTTGAAGGCTTATCAGGAAATGCGGATTATGAAATTTTTGCCGCTGCAATAAAAAATCAGATTGACAGAAATTTTCCTGTGCCGTTCCTTATGTTAAACCATCACGATATTAAACTCGATGATTTTCAGTGGCACTGGTTCAACCTTGCCGGCTATGAGGAAACTGAAAACGACATTAACGTCTTGACCGTTACGTACGCTGAATATCATTGGTTCAGTCTTCGCGATATGCACGACACCCGCAATGACCGCAAAGGCGGAGTTATTTTAATAAGGAGCAAGGCTTTTTAACATCCTCACTCCTGATCATTTTTTTTACGAGATAATCTTCTGAGCTTCTTCCTGAATCTTTTTCAGATGTTCAGGGCTGACAAAACTTTCAGCGTAAAGTTTGCAGATATTTTCCGTTCCTGACGGACGCGCTGCGAACCAGCCGTTTTCGGTCGTAACTTTCAAGCCGCCGATTGAAGCGTTGTTGCCGGGAGCTTTTGTGAATTTTGCCGTGATTTTATCACCTGCGAGTGTGTCTGCTTTAATGTCATCGGGCGATAATTTTCCGAGTGCGGCTTTCTGTTCCGGCGTTGCTGGTGTGTCAATGCGCGCATAAAAACTCGTGCCGTATTTTGCTTTGATTTCATCGTAATGCTGAGCAGGATTTTTTCCTGTTACAGCTGTGATTTCACAGGCAAGCAAGTCCATTATGATTCCGTCCTTGTCAGTCGTCCAGACAGAGCCGTCTTTGCAAAGGAACGATGCTCCCGCGCTTTCTTCGCCGCCGAATCCCATTGAACCGTCAAGCAGACCGTCAACGAACCATTTGAAGCCCACGGGAACTTCGCAAAGTTTTCTTCCGATTCCTTCAGTTACTCTGTCGATGATTGAACTTGAAACAACAGTCTTTCCGACCGCAGCGTCTTTTCTCCAGCCGGTGCGCGATGTGAATAAATGTTGCACAGCGACTGCGAGATACGCGTTAGGATTCATTAAACCCTGCGGCGTTACTATTCCGTGTCTGTCATAGTCAGTGTCGTTGCCGAACGCAATATCATAAGAATCTTTCAGCTTGATTAAATTTGCCATTGCGTAAGGCGATGAGCAGTCCATTCTGATTTTACCGTCATGGTCTGGCGGCATAAATGAAAATGTCGGGTCTAAATTCGGGTTGACAACTTCAAGATTTTTAATTCCATAAACTTCGGCGATTGGCTTCCAGTAATAAATCCCTGAGCCTCCAAGAGGATCTGCGCCGATGTGAAGTCCTGACTTTGCGATTGCCTCCATGTCAACGACAGTCGCGAGTGCCTTTACGTAAGGCAGAACGAAATCTTCAAAATGAACGTTGTCGAGTTTCACAGCCTTTTCAAACGGAACTCTTTTTATCGAAGAAAGTCCGTTTTTAATTAACTCGTTGGCGCGATTCTGAATTTTGCCGGTAATTTCCGGTGAAGCAGGACCTCCGCTCGGCGGATCATATTTAATTCCTCCGTCTGTCGGCGGATTGTGTGAAGGAGTGATGACCATTCCGTCAGCTGTCTTTTTGCCCGAACGGTTATGTGCAAGAATTGCGCGTGAGATTACCGGCGTAGGAGTCGGCGCAAAATTTTCCTGAAGAATTAATTCAACACCGTTAGCTGCGAGGACTTCAACGCATGTTCTCATTGCAGGCTCAGAGAGTGCGTGAGTGTCAGCTCCGAGATAAAGAGGTCCCGGGATTTTTTCGGCTGTTCTGTGTTCATAGACTGCCTGAGCGATTGCCATGATGTGGGCTTCATTGAAACTGTGAAGAGCAGAGCTGCCGCGGTGTCCTGATGTTCCGAATGAAACCTGCTGAGTTTTTTCTCCCGCGTCCGGTGCGAGCGTGTAATAATCGCTGATCAAAGACGGGATATTAACGATTTTCTTTTCCTGCATAAAACATTATCCTCCGTTCCTGAAATTTATTTTGAATTTTGGAATTTAATGAAATTATAGCAGGAGTGAAGCTAAAAAATAAAAATTCCCCCTGTGCAAGGGAGAATTTTCAATTTCAATTTCATTTTTTTGAATAATTATCTTTCACCAGACATACGACTTTCATCGGAAGTTTTATGACTGTATCATGCGGAGGCGCAACATTTGAAATCCATTCCGAAACAGGAACGTCTTTACCGTTTGAACCTTCCGGCGGTGTTATTGTTGCGAGAGGGATCGCGCCGTTCTCCTGAAAATGTTCAAAGAGCTCTTTAACATTTTTCCCTTCAAACTCTTGGGGAACATCAAACGAGGCAAAGCTGTGCCCGTCATCAGCAGTCGATAAAACATCGCGGATAAACGCCGAAATTCCTTCATTGTGAGTACACATTGCCGTTATGTCGGCGATTAAACTGTCCGTGTATAAAATATCGTCAACATGTGCGTAACGTGCGTATCTTTCGTTCTCTGGATCGTGAAGTTCCATCACCGTGTAAACATCAGGAGCAATGGCTTCGATTGCAAGACCCGTTAATATTGTGTGCGAATCATCATCGCCGAAATCAGGATCGCCTAAAATTATCGCGCCTTGTGCTTTTTCAACTCCGCCTTTTATTAAAGCCTCGCGTTCAGACGGATTGCCCTGAACATAAAAGACGCTCGCGTCAAGATTGTTCGGACGTTCCTTAGCGATTAAAGCCACCTGACGGCTCGAAGCCGTTAATTCACGGATTAAATAAGGACCGCGCCCATTCCAGCCGCATATTAAGACATGTCCTTCAAATTTGCAGTTGTTTATTCCCATCATCTCCCCCAGCATTTTTTTAAGCTGACTGTTTATCAATTTCTGCATGACTTCGGCGAATACAACGCCAAACAGTGCCACGCCGAAAATCGACAAAAGAAAAACTATGATCCTTCCGCCGAAAGTTTTTGGCGATGAAGCAAACTCGCCCTGTCCTATCAGCGTAAATAAAACGCTCCACAGTGAATCAAGATATGACCCTGTGAAATTTTTTTCCTGCCACCAAACAAGAAATGCGCTGCCGAAAAGCAATCCCAAAAATAAAATCAAAGAGCCTAAAAGCCTGTGCTTGAATTTTTTCGAGAAAGCTATTCCGCGCTTTGCATTCTTGACCGTCTTTACAAATTTTTTCGCCGACATTTTTTTATTTTTAATCAAGAAAATCTTTTAAACGTTTGCTCGGCTGGCGAAGTTTTCTGAGTGCCTTTGCCTCTATCTGTCTTATCCGCTCGCGTGTTACGTTGAATTTTTTTCCGACCTCTTCAAGCGTGTATGAATGTCCGTCTTCAAGTCCGAATCTGAAATGCAGAACTTCGCGCTCACGTTCCGACAAAGCACTGAGCATGTCTTCAATCTGTTCGTGCAGAAGATGTCCGGCGGCGGCTTCATCGGGGCTTGGCAGGTCGTGATCTTCAATAAAATCTCCGAGCTGGCTGTCTTCTTCTTCGCCTATCGGGGTTTCAAGAGATACAGGAAGCTGTGAAATTCTTCGGATTTCTTCTACACGCGAAGCTTCAATACCCATTTTTGACGCTATTTCATCGTCCGAAGGTTCTCGCCCGAGTTCCTGAACAAGAAGACGCGAAACTCTGACCATTTTATTAATTGTCTCGACCATATGAACGGGTACACGAATCGTTCTTGCCTGATCAGCGATTGCACGCGTTATAGCCTGACGTATCCACCACGTTGCGTAGGTGCTGAACTTGAATCCGCGTCTGTAATCGAATTTTTCAACAGCACGTATTAAACCTAAATTTCCCTCCTGAATTAAATCCAGAAAAAGCATTCCGCGCCCGATATATTTTTTCGCAATACTGACAACAAGCCTTAAATTCGCATCGATTAAACGCTGTTTTGCATCAAGATCGCCGGCTTCCATACGTTTTGCGAGTTCAACCTCTTCAGTGGCGGTTAAGAGGGAAACTTTTCCGATTTCACGCAGATACATTCGTACAGGGTCTGTAAGCGGAATATCATCGAGCTTTGAGAGTTCGCTGTCAATGGTCGGGATAAACTCTTCGCGCTGTTCGTTGGGAGCGGGAATTTTTCCAATGTTCGATTTATCAACGAGTTCAACGCCCATTTCCTGCAAATTTGTGAAAATGCTGTCAAGTGTATCAGCGTCCCAGTTTTCAACAGGAACATGGCGTTCGATGTCATCGTTTGTAACGTAACCTCTGTTTCGTGATTCGTTAAGCAGAGATTTTACACCGGAAACAGCTGCTGACTCGGCGGCGGGTTCGTTTTCATTTCCATCAGCGTTTTCATTTTCCTCTTCTTCAACTTCGCTGAGGTCTATGTCCTCGTCTGAAATTTCATCAAGGCTCGGTTCGTTTTCAAACTCGTCATCATCGTCTTCAGTGTTTTCGCCGGCTGTATCTGAAATCGAGTTTATTTTTTCTTTTTCTTTTTGTTTCTCTTTTTCTTTCTCTTTCTTTCTCTCTTTTTTCTCGCTTTCTTTTTCTTTAAGCTCTTCAGATTCGGGATTTTTTTTCTTTCTTCCGCGTTTTTTCTTGACTTTTACGACATTCTCAGAATTTTCAAGTTTTTCAAGACTTTCAGGATTTTCGTCCAGTATTTTTTTTCTTCTTCCCAAAATGTTATCTCCTTTCCTGTTTATCTTTTTTTATTTTTCGGCTTCGGCAATCGAGAGTCCGAAAAACGGCGGAAAATTTATCATCGACGACCCGCCGACTATATTTTTTGCGTTGCCGCTCTCAAGTTCGGACAGGATTCTGGCTGTGGCAATCTGATAGGGATTCATATTCTCCCAGTTCACATGGAATCTGTTGAAGCCGAATTTTTCAGCAAAATATGAAAGCGGTGAAGATTTAAGAAATTTTTTTGCTCCGTCAAGAATTATCGGGAGTTTTAAAATATAGCCGGTACAGTCATAAAAAGGCTCATTGCTGACAATGACAATCGTTTTAATTTTTTTTTCAAAAACTCCGTCGCGCCATATCGAACAGAAGGCAATGCCTAAATTAAGGTCTTCTATTACCTCAGCAGCCGCAAATGACGCAATAAGAGTCTTCTCCATCTGTTCAGAATAAGCAAAGACCATTAAAAATCCAAGATTAAACATTTTGTCAGGACTTGTCTGAAAATATTTTTCGCGTGCAAGGCTTCCGACACAGCCGACAAAGGGCGAGGACAGGAAAAAAAACTCGCTCTCCATATCAAAACACGATTCAGCTATACTGTTCAGCGCGCTGTCATATAATCTGTTAATCGAGACAGGCTGATAATCTCTGCCCCACGGAAACCATGACGGAAGCTCAACGTGAATTTCCGAACTCCAGAACGGCAGCAACAAAATTAAACGGATTCCTCCATCGCTTTATCCTGTTTTTCGCGGATAACCTTGACAACGCATTCGACAAGCTGAGTGATTTCGGGCTTCGTTACCTGATAGTTCGCTCCGACACTTGCAGCTTTGTTCTTAATATCGTTCGCCATTATTGACGAGAAGACTATGACCGGAATATTTTTCGTTTCAGGATTTTCTTTTATCCTTCGCGTTAAGGTCAGTCCGTCAAGGCGCGGCATTTCAACGTCTGTTATTAACAGGTCGCAGTGTTCATTAGCTCCGACGATAGCGTCAAAGGCAACTTTTCCGTCCGGGCAGATATGAAGATCTGTGAATCCGCTCGCGATTAAGGCATCTTCAACCTGCTTGCGGATAAGCGGCGAGTCTTCTGCAACAATAATATGATAATCTCCGGGGTGTCCTACGCCTTCCATCATTGAAACGGCATTTCCGGGGTCTCCGCTGTGCTGAATGACAAGCTGAGGGCTTATCGTCTGAACGATTGCCTCATAGTCGAGAAGGAGGACGTTTCGGGAATCTCTTTTGATAACATAAAGAATCCAATCGCCGAGATATTTTCCTGTCATACTCGCGTCAAGATCTTCGGATTTAATTCTGTATATTCTTTCAACAGCATCAACAACGAAACCAAGCTTGACTTCGTTAAATTCAGCGATTATGACTTTGCTGTGTTCCATCGGCGTAACGGGAGGAATACCGAGAAATATTCTTAAATCCACCATCGGCAAAACTTCACCGCGCACTGATGTTATTCCTATGAGAGCCACCGGTGCGTCAGGTATTGAACGAACGCCCGGCCAGCGTAATATTTCACGCGTTTTATCGACATTGATTGCGAAAGACTGATCGCCAAGAACGAACACGACTAACTGCCATTCGTTAGTTCCGACTTCAGTCGTTACCTTTTTAACTTCCTGCATTTTTTATTTAAGGCCTCCGCTTCGGGAAAAAAAATTAACAAAGCTGACACGTGCGTATATCTTACCACATTCGAGAAGTTTTCAAGTGAACAAAAAATGCGCTGAATTTCTTATGCTAAACTAATACGCAAAATTTTTTTGTTTTGAAAAATAAAGGAGTTTTTTTTCATTGAGCAACAACATGAGCAGAAAATTAAACGGCTCTGAAATTTTAATTCAGTGTCTTATCGAACAGGGTGTCGATACAGTCTTCGGTTATCCGGGCGGAGCTATCCTCAACGTTTACGACAAACTTTATGACCATAAAGAAATCAAACATATTCTGACAGCTCACGAGCAGGGAGCTTCACACGCTGCTGACGGCTATGCGCGTTCAACAGGAAAAGTCGGAGTATGCCTTGCGACTTCGGGACCGGGTTCAACAAATTTAACAACGGGAGTTGCCACTGCATATATGGACTCTTCGCCGGTTGTTTTTATAACCTGCAACGTCAACAGCGATTTAATAGGACGGGATGCTTTTCAAGAGGTTGACATCACAGGAGTAACTCTTCCGATAACAAAAAGCAGCTATATCGTAAGCAGAGTTGAAAATCTTGCTGATACTGTACGCGAGGCTTTCGCGATTGCACGTTCGGGGCGTCCCGGACCTGTCCTGATTGACATTCAGAAAAACGCAACCGCAAGCGAATGTGAATATTATCCCGTAACGCCCGAAGAATATTTTATGAGTACAGGAACGAGAATAGAGCGTCTTAAATCAACTCATCACCCCAGTGTCGGATACCCTGACATAAATCTCGAAGCTGTTGATGAACTTGCGGATTTAATCGACAAGTCCGAAAAGCCTTTGTTAATATGCGGCGGCGGAGTTGTGCGTGCAAAAGCCTCGCAGGAGTTCCGGACTTTAGCGGCAAGAATTGACTCGCCCGTAGCTATCACGGTAATGGGCGGCGGAGCTTTCCCCGGCGACAGTCCATTAAAAACCGGAATGATCGGAATGCACGGCTCACAGGCTTCAAATATGGCGTGTGATGCGTGCGATTTATTGCTTGCGGTCGGCTGCAGATTTTCGGACAGAGTTACGTTGAATCCCGCAGGATTTGCTAAAAACGCTAAAATCGTTCACATTGACATCGACGCATCAGAGATTAACAAAAATGTTATGACAGACCTGCACATAATAGGCGATGCGAAAAAAATTCTGAATCTGCTTTTAGCAAAATTGAAACGCGACAAGAAAAATGATGCATGGAAAAATTATGTTTTTTCATTTAAACGCGAAACGGAATACGACGACCCCGAAAAC
>CAJODX010000049.1 GCA_905233295.1 uncultured Synergistales bacterium
TTCATCGCGCTCAAATTCAACATCTTCATATTCGTCTTCATCTTCATCACACAGGACAGCTCCTGCAAATTTTAGCGGCACAAATAATTTCACCGCCGTTCCTCTCGCAGCAGGAACACTGGGCGGCAGCAACGATGATGACATTGAAGGCGTTATTCTTGTTTTTGTGCTGGTTCTGATTTTCTTCATGCTCATAAAAATGAAGAAGGGCAAACGTAATGAACCTGTCGTCATTAACACAAACGCACCTTTCAGAACGCTCAAGCCCATGGAAGAATATCTTGAACTCGATCCGAATTTTGATGAAGAAAAAATCAAAGATTTAATTTCAAATCTTTATGTTCAGATGCAGGACACATGGCACGCGAAAGACATCAGCTCTCTCCGTCCTTACATGACCGATGAATTTTTCAGTCAAATGGACAGGCAGCTTGATGAACTCAGAAAATCCCACAGAACGGACTGCACTGAAAGAATCGCTGTTCTCAGCACAGATTTACGTGGTTGGAGACAGTCAAACGGACGCGACTATATAACGGTCGGATTAAATTCAAGGATCGTTTCGTATGTTCTCGATGACCTGACCGGAAATTTAATTTCGGGACACAAAGACAAAGAAAAATTCATGGAATATGAAATTGAGCTTACACGAAAGTCCGGCGAAATTACAAAACCCGAAGCTGACGGAACGAAATCTGACAGATGCCCTCATTGTGGCGCGCCGATAAAACTGAACGCTTCAGCAAAATGTGAATACTGCGGAAGTATTATCACCGCTGTCAATACTGACTGGGCTATCTGTGCAATGCGGGGAATTTCGCAAAGAACAGCCTGATAAATTCATAATTTTTTCAAAAAAATATGTTATTTAAGCGTTATGCTATAATGCAAAACTGCTTTTAAGGACTAAAATTTTTCGGGAGGCGATCGTTCTTAATGCTTAAATTTTTTACTCGTATAAGACTTTTATTATGGATATTAGCTTTAGTCGGACTCGGTATCCTTGTCAGCACGCAGGTCAGGGCGAAACTTGCTCAGGCTGCAGCAAATCTACGTTCGCTTGAAACTCAGACGGTCGATACATATCCTGTTGAGACTGAAATATTAAAGACTTCAGACTGGGAGACGTGGCGCAGTTATTACGGACAGGCAAAGAGTGCCCATACACAGAATATTACAACTTTTGAACGTGAAATAGTACAGAGTGTTGCAGTCGATGTCGGCAGTCCCGTAAAGGCTGGACAGACGTTGATAACATTGCAGGTTGCTGCGCGCGGTGCTCAGGTTCAGTCAGGAAAATCTGCATATGATGAAGCAAAATTAAATTACAGCAGATTAAAACAGTTAAACGCTAAAGGAGGAATTTCACAGAGCGAAGTTGACGCGGCATACGCAAAAATGAAAACAGCTGAAGCGACATTAAGATCTTCTCAGTCAACTTTACAGCGCACAAGTCTCAAGGCAAGCATTGACGGTATCGTTGCGGCGCGTAACGTTGAACCGGGAGAAATCGCCGAAGCCGGAGTGCCTTTGCTCTCAATCGTTGACCCCAAAGAGATGGAAGCTGAACTGATGGTGTCGAAAAAAGATATTATGAAAATCAACAAAAACACTCCTGTTGAAATTTATGTTGACGGCGAAAAACATATCGGCTGGGTCAAACGCACAAGCCCTGAAGCTCAGAGTGGCTCTGGTTTATATCCTGTTGTAGTCGGCTTGCCAGAAAATTCCGGAATTTTACCGGGAACATACGTTGAGGGACGTTTTCAGGTTTCAAGACAGCAGAGTGTTGTCGTAATTCCTTCCAGCGTTGTAATCTATCGCGGCAACACACAGTCGGTTTATATTGCAAACGGGAACAAGGCAAAACTCATGGCAATAACAACAGGCGAAGGACGTGAAGGGCGTGTTGTCGTAACGTCAGGACTTAAAGCCGGCGATGTTTTGATTACGAGCGGCAACAGAGTTCTTTATGACGGTGCCGAGATAATCCGCAAAGTTGACCTTGCAGGCAAAAAGGCATCGAATAAAACTAACGAGGGTTAATGCATGAGAGGTTTTATAAAATTTTGTATTTATCACCCGGTCTTCACCGGGTGTTCTGTTGTTATATGGATTTTGCTCGGAATTTCAAGCTATTTTACGCTCGGAGTTACGCTTTATCCTGATGTTGAATTTCCTTTCGTTCTTGTACGTACGACTTATACCGGCGCAGGACCTAATGAAATTGAGCAGCTGATAAGCAAACCTCTCGAAGATGCACTCGCAGACCTTGAAAATCTGAAATCACTCACGACTTATTCACTCGAAGGCGTTTCAATGGTCGCTGTCGAAATGGAGGCTGGAACAAATCCCGACCTTGCTCTCGTTGATGTTAATAACAAAGTCAAAGCGAAAGTTCCCGACCTTCCGGATGATGCTGATGAACCTGTTTCAAGCAAATTTGATATAAGTGCGCAGCCGTTCCTTATCATTTCGTTTGCTTCAAGTCTGCCGGAAAAAACCGCAAAAAAAATGATTGAGGACAGAATCCAGCCTGTTGTGGCACGTGTTGACGGCGTAGGACGCGTTGACGTTACGGGAGGACGCGACAGAGAAATTCATATCAATCTTGACCCGGCGGCATTAAGCGATTACGGAATAACATATATGCAGGTCTGCAATGTCGTTGCGGCTAACAACGAGACAACGCCTTCAGGATATATAACACAAAGAAAAGATGAAGTTTCTCTGCGTTTGATGGGCGAGTTCAATGATGTTGAACAGCTTGAAAATATTTTGATACCGACTCCGACAGGACAGCCCGTGAGACTTTCAATGCTCGGCGAAGTCGTTGACGGCGAAGAAGATCAGCGCAGTATGGCTCGTGCAGACGGCAAGCCCGTTGTACAATTGCGAATCAGTCCGCGTTCAAATGCCGACGTTGTTGAAGCCGGAAGATTAATCAAACGTTTAATGATACGCACAATGCGCGATTATCCTGACTTCACGTATGAATACACTTACGATGACACAGGATTTGTCGAGAGCGCAGTCAAAAATATTATTCGCGACACAGCAATAGGAATTGCTCTCACGGCTCTTGTAATTTATTTATTCCTTGGAAGATTCGGAGCTACGTTTATTGTTGCGTTTTCAATGCCTGTTGCGTTTGCCGCCACGTTCGTTCCGCTTCAGATTCACGGCTACACATTAAACTTAATGAGTACGCTTGGGCTTGCTCTTTCAATGGGAACGCTGGTTATGAACGCGATTTTAATCATTCAGAATATTTACAGATTCCGCGACAGAGGCTACGGGGCTTTTGAAGCCGCTGAAGAAGGCACAGTTGAAATTTCAATGTCTGTTCTCGCAGGAGTTTTGACAAACCTTGGAGTCTTTATGCCGGTTGCTTTGATGTCAACGATTGCGGGACAGTTTTTGAAACCTTACGCCGTTACCATTGTTTACGCCACAGCATTTTCACTTTGGGTAACGATGGCTGTTACGCCGTGTCTTGCCGCCAGAATGAAAAAGAAAGAAAATGACTCGGGCGAGCTGCCTTTATTCGGAAAAATTTTAACGGGCTGGTGGAACTGGATTTTTGACGGATTCCGCGATATGTTTTTCATAATCCTTCACGCGGCGATGAAATTTCCGTTTCTTACAATTTTATTTACGCTTTTAGCGACGTACGGCTCACTGAAACTTGGCGGCTTCATCGGAACAGAGTTTACACCGAGTACAGATGACGGCACAGTCAGAATCACATTGACGCTCGACAACAACTCATCAATTCACAGGACCGCTGATTTAATCTATACAGTTGAAGATTATATTAACTCGATTCCGGAGAAAAAATATATAGATCACGTTGTCTCGACAGTCGCAAGCTCAATGCGGAGTCAGTCTATCAGTGAAGCTCAAATAGCTCTGTATCTCAATAATGACCCGGACAGACCTTCAACACAGGATTTAGCCGATAAAATCCGACCGTGGCTCAACGAGCTTCCGGGAGTTCAGATTTCAATCGCCGCGACCCGTTCGGGATTCGGCAACGCTATCGAAATTCAAGTTAAAGGCGAAGACTTGGACGTTCTTTATAATTTTGCTGAAGAAATTCGCGCACGCGGCAGAGATATTCCGGGTGTCAGAGACCTTACAACAGGAATGGAAATGGGCAAACCTGAACTGCAGGTCAAGCCTATCCGTTGGAGACTTGCGCCATTAGGTCTTAACATTTCGGATTTAGCAAGCGTTGTCCGAGGATATTTAATAGGAAGAGACGCGGGAAAATTCCGTCAGGGCGGCTACGAATATGACATCAAAGCCAGAATCAGCCGCGAGAAGGCAAGCGACATTTTCACAGCGCATGAACTCCCGATAATGACAGGTTACGGACTTGTGCCGCTTGATGAAATGGCGGATATAGTCTGGAGCGATTCACCGACTGAAATTCAAAGAGTTGAACGCCAGCGCGCTGTTGTCGTTACGGGCAACGTGCGTTATATAACGTCAGGCGAAGGCAACGCGAGAATGAGAGAATTAATAAACTCGATGGAAATTCCCGAAGGCGTTACGATAAATTTCGGCGGCGAACAGGAAGATATGGCTGAAAATTTCACGGAGCTGATAAGAACTCTCGTTATCGCGATTGTCGTTACGTATCTTGTTGTCGCGGCAATCCTTGAAAGCTGGATTTACAGTGCTGTCATTCTCGCAACCATTCCCATGGCAGCTATCGGAGTTGTTCCGGCGATGTTGATTTCAGGGGTCAACATTTCAATTTTTGCGCTGATCGGAATGATAATGCTCGTAGGAATGGTCGTTAATAACGCTATTGTCGTTGTCGATTACGCTGAAGTTTTAAGACTGAAGGGAACGCACCCTTACAAAGCCGTTGAGGAAGCCTGCCACGTCAGATTCAAATCTCTTTTAATGGCTGTCGTTACATCGGTTGTGTCGTTGCTGCCTCTGCTCTCGACAGGACGAGGCTCTGAAATGAAACGCCCGATAGCCGTTGTCGCAATCGGAGGATTAATCGCCGGAGGAATGCTGGCAATGTTATCAATACCTGCGGCATATAAACTTGTCTGGCGCGTAAAAATTTTGTGGGGAAAACTCACAGGACACGAACTCAGCATTAAAGATGATGACAGTCAAATGTACGATGACGATGATGACTGGGGAGATTAAAAACGGAAGTAAAAAGTCAGGAACTGAAAAAAATCTTTTCACACCTGACTTAATCGGGACTTTGGCGCTTGAAGCAATGTTAGCTGAAGTTTCAGTAACGCCGAAACCCGGTCTTGTTGACAGAAATAATTCAGGAGCTCATAGAGATATGAGCTTCTTTACTTTTATTAAGAGTGCTGCGGCATTGCGCGGCTCTTTTGAAAAATTTGCCGAAGCCGGAAAAAATTTTGACAGCACTGAAATTAAAAATCTTTTTCCCGTCATACGCAAAGTCGGAATCGAAGCCGAAAAAAAAATGTTCAGTGCAACTGAAGGCATCAACACCCATAAGGGAGAAATTTTTTCGCTGGGCTTATTGAGTGCGGCTGCCGGGTATCTTGCAGAAAATAAAAAATTTTTCACGCCCGAAGACGTTGCCGGCACGGCGGCGAAAATCTGCGCGGGACTTTGTGAAAAAGATTTTGCGGGCGTTCACGAAAAAGATAAAAAATTTTTGACAAAAGGCGAACGTGTTTACATTGAACACGGCATAACGGGTATTCGCGGCGAAGCTGAAGCAGGCTATCCTGTCGTGATAAAAAATTCTTTGCCGGCGTTGAAAAAATATTTATCGCAGAATTTTAATCTTAATGACGCATTGGCATTCACATTGATTCACATTATGGCTGAAGCTCAGGACACGAATATAATTTCGCGCAAAGATTTCACAACAGCTGAAAGAGTTCGGCAGCGTGCGGCGGATTTAATTTTAAATGGAATCACGCTCGAAAAAATTTATAAATTTGACCGCGATTTAATTTACGAATATATAAGCCCGGGAGGTGCTGGAGATCTTTTAGCCGTTACGTATTTTATTTACGCAATGGAGCAGAAAAAAATCAGCGCAGCCAATTAAGGTTAAAGCTGCGCCGAGCAATAAATGATTTAATTTTGAGCGAAAGACGTTAAATTCCTCTGGGTTTAACATCAATGCCGCGTTCCTCAGGCGTACCGGGAACCAGCGAGTCGCAAACAGCCGCGCAAAGTCCGGCTACAGCCATGGGTGTCTTCAAAACAGCCCAGACCATTCCGCCAAGAGTCTGCATTAACTGACTGCTCTCAGGGTTCATAAAAATTTTCTGATTCGCTTCAACCCAGCCGGGAAGTCCGAGTGCCATCAGGAAAGCGAAACCGATGATTAAAATATTTCTCTGGCTGCTCATGTCCGCACGCATTAAAACCTGAATGCCCATTGCTCCGATTGTTCCGAATAAAGCTATATAAGCTCCTCCGATTATCGGTGAAGGCATTGTTGCGATTAACGCGCTGAGTTTTCCGACGAAGCTCATAAGAATTAAAATCACCGCTCCCGTTCTTACGACTAAACGCGATGCGACACCGGTCAAGCCGATTAAGCCGATATTTTCAGTGTACGATGTCGTTCCTACCGAGCCGAAAATTCCGGATAATGCACAGCAAAGTCCTTCAGCACCGATACCGCGGCTGATAGTCTCTGAGTCGGGATCGTCAACGCCTGACGCGTATGAAACAGAATGATAATCGCCGATTGATTCAATCATTGTAGCGAAGAAACCTGCAAGCAACGCCGCGAAAGCCATCAGACTGAATTTTGGCATTCCCCACGGGATTATCACGTTTTTGACCTCGCGGAACCAAGGAGCTTCACTGACTTTTGCAAGATTTACATATGCGGGGTGGTCGGGACCAAAAGTTCCGTTCTGCGAGAAGAACAGACAGCCGCAGTAAGTTATCACGATAGCGAGAAGAATTGCGAAAATATTTATATATTTATTTTTCAACACAAGACTGAACAGGAAAATCAGAACCACGACAGCGAGAGATGCCGGCCAGTAATTTGCGGCGTTGCCCTGAACGGCTGTTCCTGCGAGCGAAAATCCTATCGCCATTATGACAGGACCTATAACAACGGGCGTTATGACTTTGCGGATATATCCCACGATTTTGCTGTAACCGATGAATGAAAGGATAAGTCCTCCCGCAATCAAGCCTCCGCCAAGATACTGCATCACTGTTTCAGGTCCTGAAGCTTTGTAAAGCGCGATGACCGTCATTACCGAAGGGATAAAAGAAAAACTCGATCCCTGAACTATCGGAAGTCCTGAACCGAGTTTTTTGCTTGTCTGAATGAGCGTTGCCACTCCCATTCCGAAATATACGCAGGAAATTAACGAAGCAATTTGCAATGCGTCCATTCCCATTGCCGGACCGAATATCAAAGGAACAAGAGTTGTTGA
>CAJODX010000050.1 GCA_905233295.1 uncultured Synergistales bacterium
AATGCAGATTGATAAGGCAAAAACACAGGCTCGTTATAACCTTTTTTTGTGTAAATTCCGTTGAGGGTAACGACAAAGCCTTCATCATTAGCACTCGTAAATGTCGTAAAACAATAAGCGATTATGTTTTCACGAGGCTCGTAACACTTGAAATAATTACGAATGAAAAAATGCTCAGAAGATGGCGGAACAGAAAAATTTACCCCCCCCCAAATTCTCGAAAGATGCTGATGAGTTTTTACAAACAACCTGTCTTTGAGTTCTTGGCGGTAATCGCAAACCTGTACAAGATGGTAGATATTCACCCTCATGTACATCGTGTTCTCTACACATTAAAAAATCACCCCTTTTGAATATAATTTTTAAATCACAAACGTTTTCTTTGAACACAAAGGAACTTTTCGCGAAATATGAATGCTAAAAAATTTTTATATTTTTGTTGTAGCAAAAAATTTTTTTCCACTATATAATCGAAAAAATTTTGAAAAATTCCAATTGTAAACTTAGCCAGGTTTACAATTCATTTTCGTTGATGTGCGAAAAAATCTGTTTTTAATCGAAAAATTCTGCAAATCTGACTATGCCTTTTCAGTCATTTTTCTCTCCCTGCGTGTTATTATACACGAAAGGCAATTCATCTTCCGCAGATTAAAAAAATTTTTGTAAAAAATGAAAAAATCCTCGAACTTTCAAGGATTTTGATTGGTTTTTATTTTAAATTTTTTATAAGGTTTTCAAAGCTTTGGTGCCCGAGAGAGGACTCGAACCTCCACGAACTTGCGCCCACTAGAACCTGAATCTAGCGCGTCTACCAATTCCGCCACCCGGGCTTTCTAATATAAAAAATTATATCAGTTTTAACTTAAAGACGCAATAGTTGACTGTTCAAATTTTTCATCATGCCGAACGTTAAATTTAAAAACAGCGAGTAGGGTTATATTTTTTGTTATACTGTTTCACGAAATTCAAAAAAATAATTTAGGAGGTAGAAATTTTTAATGGCAGATTTTGAAGTCAAAGATATAAATCTTTATGAACGCGGTCAGAAAAAAATCGACTGGGCATGGCAGTATATGCCTTCTTTGCAATTTCTTTACAATAAATATAAAAACTCGCAGCCTTTCAAAGGAGCAGTGATTGCTGCATGCCTTCATCTTGAAGCAAAAACAGCGAATCTTTTAATCACTCTCACAAAACTCGGCGCAACCGTAGCAGCCTGCGGAAGCAATCCTCTTTCAACTCAGGACGATATTTGCGCGGCTCTCGCGAAAAACGGCATCCACGTTTACAGCCGTCGCGGAATGACAACGGACGAATATTTTAATTATGTCCGAAAAGTTTTGAATTACAAGCCTAATGTCATTATTGACGATGGCGCGGATTTAGTCGCGACTGTTCACAGCGAAATGCCGGAGTTAATCCCGAATATTCTCGGCGGCTCTGAAGAAACAACAAGCGGTGTCAAAAGACTCAAAGCAATGAACGCTCAAGGTGTTTTGAAATTTCCGATGATTGATGTCAATGACGCACTGAGCAAATATTTATTTGACAACAGATATGGCACAGGTCAATCTGTGTGGGACGGCTTCATTCGCACAACAAACATGATAGTCGCAGGCAAAACTGTCGTAATAGCAGGCTACGGCTGGTGCGGACGCGGTGCGGCGATGCGTGCCGCAGGGTTCGGAGCGCACGTTGTCGTTACCGAGGTTGACCCTCATAAAGCCTGTGAGGCTCTCATGGACGGCTTCAGAGTTATGAGCATGGACGATGCGGCGGAGATCGGCGATATATTTTTAACGTTCACTGGCAATATTCACGTTATAAGACGCGAACATATCGAAAAAATGAAAAACGGGGTTGTTCTCGGCAACGCTGGGCATTTTGATGTTGAGATCAGCAAGCCTGATCTTGAATCGCTCTCTGAGCGCATTGAAAAACTCCGCGACAACATTGACACATACGTTATGAAAGACGGCAGGAGAATAAATCTTTTAGGCGAAGGACGTTTGACAAATCTTGCCTGTGCTGACGGGCATCCGATTGAAATCATGGATTTGAGTTTTTCGCTCCAGCTTGAAAGCGCGCTTCACATTTACACGCACAAACTTGAAAAAGGCTTGTATCCTGTTCCCGTTGAGACTGACAGAGCCGTAATGGAATCGAAACTTGCGGCTTTGGGAATAAAAATTGATTCTATGACTGATGAACAGGTCGAATATATGAAAAGCTGGCAAGAGTAAGAAAATTTTAATAAAGCTCGTATAGTTCTGCCACGGACTTTACGAGCTTTTTTTATTTTGTGATTTCTTCGTGATTTCAGCTGTCAAGATTTATGAACACGAATTTGAAACGGCATAAATCAAGATTTTTTTCGTTTACAATGTCAGCGTCAATGTAAAAAATTCTTCGTCCAGCCTTTCTGACTTTCGCAGTGCAGATTAATTTCGTTGCATCTCTTGAACCCCGGAGATAATCGACATGTCCGTTGACCGTTACACCGTTGCCGCCGGCACTCAGGAACGCTATACCGGCAGTGTCATCAGCCATCGTGAACAAAACTCCGCCGTATGGAATGCCGTAAGGGTTGACGTGTTCATCTTCAAGTTCAAGCTCGCTGACTGCGATACCGTCTTCAATCTTAACAAATCTGAATCCGGTCTTGTTTTCAATGTCATCGCGCAAGGTTTTTAATGCTTTCTGATTGACTTTAACTTCAAAATTTTCAGCCATAAAAAAATTTTCCTTTACAAAAAATTTTAAAAACGCTCCGTTTTGTTTGAGATTCGGAGCGCAGTATTTTATTTCACGGCTTCGGCGATTGCTTCAGCGACTTCCTGAGGCTTTGCCTGACCTTTTGTCTCTTTCATTACAAGACCCTGAAGGAATTTTAATTTTTTGCCTTTTTTATCCTTGCCGGATTTTATTTCTTCGAGAACATCAGGGTTAGCCTTGATGACAGACTGAATTATATCGTTCAGTGCGTTGCCTACAACTCCGCCTTCTGTAATGCCGAGTTTTGAAACAGTTTCGTCAATATCGCTGTTATTCGCAAACATGTAATCGAAAACTTCTTTGCCCTGTGTCGTTGAAATTTTTCCGTCATCAACACGCGACACTAATGCAGCTAAAGTTTCCGGCTTCATTTTGAAATCAGAAATTTTTAACTGATTTTCGTTGAGGACGCGCAAGACTTCCGTTCGTATCCAGTGTGAAGCTCTAACGGGGTTTGCTCCTGCGGCAACACATGCCTCAAAATACGCTGCGAGATTTTTATCATCTGTAATGACATCTGCGACTTCACGCGGTATTCCCCATTCGCTGACGTAACGGTTTGCTTTTACATCTGGCATCTCCGGCATTTTTGCTTTCATTCTGTCAACCCACTCCTGCGTTATTATGAGCGGCGGCAGGTCAGGTTCAACAATGAATTTTCTGTAAAATTCTTTGACCCTTGACGGTGATGTAACTCCTTTCGCGTCGTTCCAGTGGCGTGTCTCCTGCAAGACTTCTTCGCCATTGAGCATTAATTTTTTCTGGCGTTTGATTTCAAATTCAATCGCACGTTCGAGAGCCTTGAACGAGTTCATGTTCTTGACTTCAACTTTTCTTCCCCAGCGTCCGTCCGAACATTTCATTGAAACGTTTGCATCAAATCTCATCATGCCTTTTTCGAGTTCAACGTCTGAAGCTCCTGAATAGATAACACGTCTTCTCAAAGTCGTAACGTATTCGACAGCCTCACGCGCTGACGCAACATCAGGTTCTGAGACAATCTCCGCCAGAGGAGTTCCGCATCTGTTGTAGTCTACATATGACGTGTCCGCACCTTCAAGTCTTCCGTCTGATGCGCTGTGATGAAGGCTTCCGACATCTTCTTCAAGATGAAGATGATTGACACGGATTTTTTTCAAATTTCCGTTGTCATCGTGAACTTCAATGTAGCCTTCCGTGGTGATGGGAAAATCGCATTGTGTAACCTGATGACCTTTGGGAAGATCTGGATAAAAATATGATTTTCTGAAAAATAAAGATTTCGGACTGATTCCGCAGTTGAGAGCAAGTCCTGTTAAAATTCCCTGCTCTACAACCTGATTATTCAAGCGCGGCAAAGACCCCGGCAAACCAAGACACACAGGACAGATGTTCGTGTTCGCTGGAGCATCTGTGTTCGTTGAACATGAACAGAAAATTTTTGAGTCGGTCTTTAATCTTATGTGAATTTCGATTCCAATGACGGGCGTAAAAGTTAATTCAGGCATTTTTATTTCACCTCCGCTAATTTAAGTCGGGAATTTTCGGCGAACCTGTATGGCGTTCGATGATAACTCCGGCGTTTAACAAGTCTGCATCGCTCCATCTCGGACCTATTAACTGCAAGCCAACCGGAAGATTTTCTGAATATCCCGTAAAAAATGAAAGTCCCGGAAGCCCTGCAAGATTTACAGGCAGAGTGTAAAGGTCAGCCTCATAGCCTTTCATTTCATCATCGTCAACTTCGCCGATTTTTGGCGGCATTGAAGGCGTAACAGGCTGCAAAATGAAATCTGCTTCACCGAATGCGCGCGAAAATTCCTGCGCTATGAGAGTTCTGACTTTTGTTGCTGCAACATAATATTCCTCGCAGCGTGAAGGCTCTGTCAAACATGTTCCCGCAATGATTCTCGATTTGACTTCAGAGCCGAATCCGTATGAACGGACTCTCTCAAACATTTCTTTGAGACTTGAAGCATCGTTGACAGTGTAGCCGTATCGAACGCCGTCATAACGTTCAAGATTCGTGTGGGCTTCGCTCATTGCAAGCGCGTAATAACATGCAACAGCGTAACGCGAAACGACAGGCAATGAAACTTCAGTGATAACCGCGCCTTCATCTTCAAGAATTTTTTTGATTTTATTCATGGCTTCAGCAATAGGAGCATCAAGCGTGAAATCCTGAAATTCTTTAACGAGCGCGATTTTTTTGCCTTTAATGCTGACGTTTTCGGAATGTGTGAAGTCGTGAGTTTTTTCTCTGAAACAGCTTGAGTCCATCGGATCATATTTTGCGATAACAGACATCACGAGCTGTAAATCTTCCACAGTCCTTGCGAACGGTCCTATCTGATCAAGCGATGAGCCGTAAGAGATTAATCCGTAGCGGCTGACCATTCCGTATGTGGGTTTCAAGCCGTAAACACCGCAGTATGATGCAGGCTGGCGTATAGAGCCGCCCGTGTCGCTACCGAGTGAAAACGGAACGTAACCGGCACTGACCGCCGCAGCACTGCCGCCCGAACTTCCGCCGGGAACTCTTGAAATGTCGTTGGGATTGTGAGTTGCACCGAAAGCTGAATTTCCGCAGGTGTTGCCCATCGCAAATTCGTCCATGTTGGCTTTACCCATCAGGACAGCTCCTGCCTCGCGTAAATATTTCCAAGCCGTAGCGTCATAGGGCGGTTTCCATTCGCCTAAAATTTTACTCGCCGCAGTTGTCTTTATGCCTTTTGTGCAGAGATTGTCTTTTATAACGGTCGGGACTCCCGCAAAAATTCCCGCAGGATTTTCATTTTCTTCAAGCTGAGATTTTGCAAAATCTTCCGTGCGCGTAATGAACGCGTGTATTTTATCTTCACATGAATCTATTCTTTTTTTGCACGACTCGAAAATTTCTTTTGAAGAAATTTCTTTTGAATTTAATTTTTCGAGTAAATCGTGTAAGTTATATTCGTAGAGTTCCATAAAAATTTATTCCTCCATGATGCGCGGCACTTTAAAATACGGACCGTCAACGTGTTCGCTCTCGTTCAAAATTGCTCCGGCATTGTTAAATTTCACAACAGTATCATCTCGCAGCGGACATTCAAGAGCTTCGGCAAAGCTGAAAGGTTCAACGTCTTTCAAGTCAAGCTCTTTGAATCTGTCGAGCATATCAAGAAAGTTGTTGATGTACCGCACAGCCCCAGCGAGTTCCTGTTCACTCAGAACAAGACGCGACTCTAAAGCGATGCTGTTGACTTCTTCGCTTGTAAGTTTCAAGGTTTATAAACGCTCCTTTTTTGAATTTTTATTTTTTTCGCGGATATTATAGCAATGAAAAACGCGCCGGTGTCGTATAATATGTTTTCAATTATGATTTCGCATTTTAAAGGGGGATTTTTTATGATGAAAAAAATTTTTGTTCTATCACTCGCAGTTTCTTTATTCGCTGCTTCAACGGCATTCGCTGAACCTGTCAAACATGCTCAATGCTACACGGCTGACGAACTCACAACTCTTGACAAAGAAAATGTTGCAGGCGGCAAAGGAACTCTTCACGGCGAATTTGCTTTCACTCGCGACAACGCTCTTGATGATGACGCAATAAAAGAAATCGGATTTATGACACTAAAACACGGAGATTTTATCGGAACGCACGAACACGCCGACAACGAAGACGCATATTTAATCCTCAAAGGCACGGGAATTTTCACGGACGGTCTCGGCAACGCATGGATAGTAAAGCCCGGCGATATGACGATAGCAAGACCCGGACAGGCTCACGGACTCGCGAATCTTTACAAAGACGATTTAGTATTCTTGGATATTATCGCGAAAAATTCAGGCTCTGACCTCGAAGAAATCAAAGCCAATCAGACACCTCAGCTTTTCCCTGCCGAAAAACTTTTCGATAAAAATGTTGAACACGCCGGCGGCACAGGCGAGGGAACTCTGTACGGAAAATTCGCTTTCAGACGCGAACAGGCTACCGACAATCAGGCGATTAAAGAGATCGGCTTAATGACACTCAAGCCCGGCGACAGCATCGGACTTCACAAACACGCTGACAACGAAGACACCTACATCATAATTTCGGGTGAAGGTCTTTTTACCGACAGCAACGGCAATGAATATATCGTCGGTCCTCAGTCTGTAACTATTGCGGTTGCAGGCGAGTCGCACGCTCTTAAGAACACGGGCAAAGAAGATTTAATTTTCATTGACTTAATCGCAAAAAATCATAAATAAAATTTTTTTCGTTTCCTAACTCCTCGTTATAAAAAATGAATTACGCAGCGAAAATTTCATATATCGGCAAAAATTATTCGGGCTGGCAGATTCAGCCGGACGCTGTGAGCATTCAGGAAATCATCGAAAATGTTCTTGCAAAAATTGCCGGACATGAAATCCGAATCACTGGCGCAGGACGGACGGACAAAGGCGTAAATGCATGGGGGCAGACAGCGTCTTTTAAAATGGAAAAAATTTTTGAGCCTAACAAACTGCGTCTTGCGATTAATTTTTATCTTCCCGAAGACATAAGAATCATAAAAATTTTTACCGTTCCCGAAGATTTCAGCGCACGTTACAGCGCATTGACCCGAGAATATAAATATTTTATCTGGCACGGCGCGGTATGTCCTCCGATGTTGAATAATTTTGTCTGGTGGCGCAAAGGTCAACCTTGGGATATGGAACTCGCAAAACGGGCGTGTGAATTAATCGAAGGGCGGCACAATTTCAAAGCGTTTTGCCGTGCAGGCGAATGTCCGGACAATCCTTTCAGAACGATTGAAAAATTAAAAATCAGAAACCGTGGAAAACTTTCAGTCATAAGCGTAAAAGCTCCGTCATTTTTGACTAACATGGTGAGAATCATAACGGGCAATATAAATTCAGTCGCGTTGAAAAAAAAATCTCTTGAATGGCTCGAAGATTTATTAAACGGCGGTGAACGTACAGAATCCGCAATGACAGTTCCGGCTTGCGGCTTATGGTTCTGGAGAGTTAATTACGGGGAAAATATATTTTAAATTTAAAAAAGACCCGCCGTGCATTCGCTGAATATTTTCGCTTTTGTGTATAATTAAGCTTAAAAATTTAAATCAAAAAATTTTCACAGGAGGAATAATTTTTTATGCCAAAGGTACGTATAACAGAAACCGGGCTTCGTGATGCTCATCAGTCGCTGATCGCAACAAGAATGAGAACAGAAGATATGCTCCCTGTCATTGAATATATGGACAACGCAGGATACTGGGCACTTGAAATGTGGGGAGGCGCGACTTTCGACTCTGCTATGAGATTTCTTGACGAAGATCCCTGGGAAAGGCTCAGGCTGATTCGTGCAAGAGTCAAAAAGGCAAAGCTTCAAATGCTTCTTCGCGGTCAGAATCTTGTCGGTTATCGTCATTATGCTGATGACGTTGTCCGCGAGTTCGTCAAAAAAGCTGTCGGAAACGGAATTGATATTGTAAGATGTTTTGATGCCCTCAACGATTTAAGAAACGTTGAAGTCGCTGCTGACCAGATTAAAAAGGAAGGCGCACACCTTCAGCTCTGCATGAGCTACACACTCTCGCCTGTTCATACGCTTGATACGTTCGCGAGCATGGCAAAACAGATGCAGGAAATGGGAGCCGACTCTATCGCCATTAAAGATATGGCGGGATTAATCGGACCTATGGACTGTGCAAAACTCGTCAAGGCAATAAAAGAAAAAGTCGATATTCCAATCGAACTTCACAGCCATTACACAACAGGACTTGCGAGCATGGCTTATCTTTCGGGTATTGAAGCCGGCGCTGAAATCGTTGACACTGCAATTTCACCTTTCGCACTCGGAACGAGCCAGCCGCCCACAGAGTCATTAGTCGCAGCTCTTGCGGGTTCAGAATATGACACGGGAATCAAGATCGATGATCTTCTTCCGATCTGTCTGCATTTCAAGAAACTCCGCGAAAAATACAAAGATTTGCTGCCTGAAATCGCAGGAGTTGACATTAACATTCTCCGTTATCAGATCCCCGGCGGAATGTATTCAAACATGGTCAACCAGCTGAAGGAAATGAACGCTATCGACAAACTCGAAGATGTTCTCAACGAAGTTCCCGTTGTCCGAAAGGCTATGGGCTATCCTCCGCTTGTTACTCCTTCAAGCCAGATGGTCGGAACTCAGGCTACTGTGAACGTTCTTAGAGGACGCTGGAAGAGTTTCCCGAAAGAAATCCGCCAGTATTTCCTTGGCTATTACGGTCAGCCGCCAGCACCCGTTGACCCCGAAGTCCAGAAACTTGCAATCGGAGACGAAGAGCCTATCACGTGCAGACCCGGCGAAAAGATTGCTCCCGAAATGGAAAAAGCACGCGAGGACTGCAAGCCTTGGGCAACAGAACCCGAAGATGCGCTCACGTGGATAATGTTCCCGCAGGTTGCAAAAGACTTTTTGCCGAAAAAATACGCACGCGCTCACAGCAGAGATGTAGGTCTTCAGGCACAGGCAGCACCGGAGGCATATCCGGCGTAAAATTTTAAAATTAAAATTATGGAAGTACCTTTATCTGGGGACGGGTTCGTTCTTGCAAGACTTTCAGGGCAGAACGATGAAAATTTCAAAGCTATTGAAGCCCGTTATCCCGTTTCACTTTCGATTAAAGACGGGGCCGTTAAAATCAGCGGTCCCGATTCTGAACCTGTCCGCATAGCAGGGCATTTAATCCGCGAACTTTTATCCGTTGCTGAAAAAGGGCACGAAATTCATACAGCCGATGTCAGAGCCGCAATGGATGCTCTTGCTGAAGGGCGGGAACTGAAACTCAGCGAGTTATATTCTGAAATCATCTGCACGACTGCACGCGGAAAACCCATTAGGGCAAAAACACCCGGACAGCGTGCTTATATAAAAGCCA
>CAJODX010000051.1 GCA_905233295.1 uncultured Synergistales bacterium
CGGTCTTTATACAAGAGCTGAGCTTGCTGAAGTAAATTCTCGTTTATCTTTTCATTTATAGTTATTTTCTCATCAATCGCAGACAGTACCCCAACTATCTTCTGCTGGATATCAAGTGGCGGTAATGAAAGCGGTATATTTTCAATCACATTTCGTCTCGAAATATTAACCTGAACAGAACCACTCGACCTCGAAACGATTGCATTATATCCCTCCCACGAAGTAAAAAAATATTTCAAATACAAAGGTAATATGACTCTTTTGTTTACTCGTAGAAGTAATAAAGCTTGGCTGATAATACCCTTCGGATCAGTATTCTCTATAATAGACACTTTACCAACTGTACCTGAACAACTTATTATCAAATCGTCCTCTTCTACTTGGAAGCGTTTCATTTCTTCAAATTTACTTTCATTGATAAAAAAACGAAAATCTCGACTATTATATATTGCATGCTGTTGTTCGTATACAGGAATGCCCTCCGCCAACAACTCTCCGCGCTTCAATGCTGAGCCAAAAGGTCCTCTAATATATCCTTTTTCTTGTAGCACTTCAGAAAGAACCACTTTTTTCCAATCGCCCATCATGTCACCGTCCTAACTAACCTATATATTTCCTATGAGCCGTTTTCACGTTGCTCTGCTTGACCATTGCATACTGCAAGGTCGTATCTATTCTTTGATGCCCAAGAAGCCGTTGAAGCTGCTCGATAGGCATTCCTTTATCAATTGCCGTTGTTGAGAGTTAATCGCACTTAAACAAAAATTTTTTGAACCAAAAACATATACAGCAACGTTCCAGCCGTAATACTGAGCAACGTACTGCGCCGCCATATATGCAGAACAATCACGGCAAAAACTGAAATTATTTCGGGGATTCCATGAGAGCCGCTGAAAAAATTCACGTTCCTAAGACAGTAAACCGCAAGCATAGCCATTACAGCATAAGGCAGAACGCGTCCGAGATATAAAATAAATTCCGGCGTTTTTTTTCCGAATGCCATAAACGGCAGAAATCTTAAAATGCCGGTAACAGCTCCGGCAATTAAAACAATATAACCTGCGTGAAAATTAAAATCATTCATTTTCGATTTTTCTCCTTAACATAAAGAGCGCGAACGTTATTAAGAACATTGACGGGATTAAAAAATTTTCCGCGCCGAATATTAAAAGACACAGCACGCTGGCGCAAAATCCTGTCAGCGCGGAATAATGTTCCTCACGGCAAAGCCACTGCTCAACACAAATTGTTATGAAAAGCGCTGTTAAAGCAAAATCAATTCCCGTTGAGTCGAACGGCATAACCTGTCCGAGCAATCCGCCGATTATGCCGCCAGCAACCCAATATGTATGATCTAAAATAGAAACCCAGAAACAATAATCTTCATCGTCAGATTCACATACAAGCGAATATGTTTCATCAGTGAGAGCGAAAATCATATAAAATTTTTTCAGTCCGTGAATTTTTTTGTAACGGTTCACCATTGAAATCCCGTAAAATAAATGCCGCGCACTGACCATTAACGATGTCATTGCCGCCGCGCCTAGTGAAGCTCCCGAAAATAAATCTACGGCAACAAACTGCATCGTTCCTGAATAAATTATTAATCCCATTGCCAATGCCCACAATGCGTTATAGCCTTTTGCGTTTAACAAAATTCCGAAGCCGGTGCCCAACACAATATAACCTGTCATTACGGGAAAGGAATCTTTTAATGCACGTCTGAAATTTTTCAAATTTTATGACCCCTGACTTACAGTCTCGAGATTGTTGAGATTAACTTCAAGTTCTTCGCCGTTAAGTCTGACATTGATTTTTGAATTTTCATCAGAAATTTTCTCCGTCAGCATAAAGTCCGCGAGTTTGTCTTCAAGCATTGACTGAATTGCGCGGCGCAGAGGTCTTGCTCCGTACTTGGGCTTGTAGCCTTTTTCAAGAATTTTTTCTTTTGCCTCCTGCGAAATGTCTATCGTTACACCTTTCATGTCAAGACGCGATGAAAGTTCTTCGAGCATTGTGTCAATGATCTTTAAAAGGCTTTCACGCGACAACGGTTTGAATACAGCCATCTCGTCAATTCTGTTCAAAAATTCCGGTCTGAAAGTTCTGTTGGCTTCCTCAAGAATAATTTTTTTCGTGCGTTCCCAGTCGCGTTGGGATTTGCTTTCATCACTCGTTCCGAAACCCAATGAATTTCCCTGCTGAGCCTCTTTCGCGCCGACATTGCTCGTCATTATTATCACGGTGTTTCGGAAATCGACTTTGCGTCCCTGTCCGTCCGTTAATTTGCCGTCATCTAAAACCTGCAGCAGAATGTTAAAAATTTCAGGGTGAGCCTTTTCAATTTCATCAAAAAGAATCACGCTATATGGTTTGCGTCTGACCTGTTCGGTTAATTTGCCGCCGTTCTCGTGTCCGACATAGCCGGGAGGCGCACCGACTAACTTTGAAACTTCGTGCCGTTCCATAAATTCGCTCATGTCGATTCGTATCATTGAGTCATCGCGTCCGAATAAAAATTTCGCAAGACATCTCGCAAGTTCCGTTTTTCCAACGCCGGTAGGTCCCATGAAAAGGAAACTCCCGATAGGTCTTCGGGGATCTCTCAAGCCTGTTCTGGCACGTCTGACAGCACGCGATACAGAGCTTACGGCTTCGTCCTGACCTATTAAACGCCGCGAAATTTCTTCTTCCATTTTCAAAAGGCGCGTTGTTTCAGCTTCGGTCAGCTGCTTCACCGGTATTCCTGTCTGCTCAGCCACGACAGTTGCAATATCTTCGGCTGTTATTGTCGAACGTGTAACTTTGCGTTTCTGCTGCCAGCTTTTTATCTCGCTGTCGAGTTCATCTGAAATTTTTCTTTCATTGTCCCGGAGTTCAGTCGCGAGTTCGTACTGTTCGGCTAAGACTGCATCTTCTTTCTGTTTGCGAATATTTTCGAGATTATTTTTAATTTCGCTGATGTATTCCGGAAGTTCAAAAGTCAAAAGACGCGTTCTCGCTCCGGCTTCATCAATTAAATCAATGCCCTTGTCAGGCAAATATCTGTCCTGAATGTAACGCGAAGATAATTTTGCAGCTGCTTCAACGGCTTCCTCAGTGAAAATTACATTATGATGATTTTCATAACGGTCTTTCAAGCCTTTCAATATTAAAATCGCGTTGTCAATATCCGGCTCTTCAACCTGCACGGGCTGAAATCTACGTTCCAGTGCCGCATCGCGTTCAATATATTTTCGATATTCGTCCTGAGTCGTTGCGCCGATAAGCTGAAAAACTCCGCGTGAAAGTTCCGGCTTCAAAATATTCGCCGCGTCCGTTGAACCTTCAGAGTTGCCCGCGCCGATTATAGTGTGGACTTCATCAACGAATAAAATTACATCACCCTGACTGTCTGTGAGTTCCTTCACGATTCTGCGCAGTCTTTCTTCAAATTCGCCGCGGTATTTTGTTCCGGCAACAAGAGTTCCCATATTCAGCTGGACGATTCTCTTATCTATTAAAGGATCAGGGACAATGCCCGAAGCAATCTGACGCGCAAGACCTTCAACGACCGCGGTTTTTCCGACACCGGGATCGCCGATTAAAACGGGATTGCATTTTGTTCTGCGGCAAAGAACCTGCATAACACGTTTGATTTCATTTTCACGTCCGATAACAGGGTCAAGCTCGCCGTTACGTGCGCGTTCAGTTAAATCTATTCCAAGATGATCAAGAGTCGGAGTTTTTACTTTCGTTTTTTGTTTTGCTGAAGCGTCCTGAGCATTTGAAGCTATTTTGCGTCCGGTCTTTCCCGATAAAATTTCGTTAATCTGTTTTAAGACCGACATAGGCGTTACGCCCATTGATTTAAACTGCTGAACGACAAGCCCCGAATCGTCAGCTAAAATTCCCAGTAAAATATGTTCAGTATCAACGTAATTTACGCCCATCTTTCTGGCTTCAGCCATAGCCAAGTCGAGAACACGGCGAAGTTTTGGACTCAACGGAAGGTCAACAGGTTTTGAGATTATATCCTGAGAGCGTCCGATTAAATCTCTTATATGAGCCGCAAAATTTTCCGTATCGACTCCGAGTTCCGTAAGAGCCTGACACGCAACTCCACCGCCTTCCTGCAAAACACCGAGCAACAGATGCTCAGGATTTACCATTGTATGTCCCATCTCCAAGGCTTCCTGATGAGCAAGCTGAATAACTCTTTTTCCTCTGTCTGTATAAAACTGCCACATGAAATTTTTTTTCTCCCTGTAAAATTTTTTTTATTTTTTATTTGTCCTCAGGATTGATTAAGACATTCAACATTTTTTTCAAAAGAGCCGCAATATCTTCGTTGCTGGAAGAATATTGATTTTTCAACGCAATCTCGATTAACAGCCTTTCCCTGTCCGTTATAAAATCTCTTTCTCTTAAAAACTCAAGAAGTCTGCACGCGTTCCTGACAGAAATTTCATCGCCTACAATGTCGTTGATGTGTTCCTTTTTTTCTTCCGTGCCGTCAAAGCTTATCCGCAAAATTTTTATATAGCCGTATTCACCGCGCCGGCTTTCAATCAAATATCCGCGTTCGGGACTGAAACGGCTTCGGAGAACGTAATTAATCTGGCTGGGAACGCAACCGAACATTTCCGCGAGGTCTTTGCGGCGCAGACTTATAAAATTTTCTTCGTCATTTTCGTCTCTGTCATCAAAGAGTTCGAGAATATATTTTTCGATTCCGCTCGATAAATTATTTTCATAATTTTGCAATTTTTTTTTCAACTCTTTTCATGTAAAATTTTCTGAGACAGAATTATATTTTAAAAGTCAAAATTAATCAAAAATTTTTTATGGCACAGGATTCCATAATCTCAAAACTCCTAAAGTAAATTCAATCCAATGTTCCATCTGTCCGCGCATGAAATCCATAATCAAAGGCACTATCGCTGCCAAAACCATGAAGCCCAGCATGACTTTCACCGGCAGTCCGACAACAAAAATATTCATCTGAGGAACTGTTCGCGCTAAAAATCCAAGTCCGATGTCAGAAAGAACAAGTGCGCAGTAAAAAGGCACAACCATTCTTATGCCGAGAATAAAAATATTCTGCAGCCATGTTCCCAAAGATAAATCTCCGGCTGGTAATAATGAAATCTGTCCGGGCGGAACAAGTTTCAAAGTTTCAATCAACGCCTGCACCATCAATAAATGTCCGTTCCAGCGGAAATAAAACCACATCGCTATTAAAAAATGAAGCTGACCTATCAATGAAGATTCGCTCTGTGTCGTAGGATCCATTATCTGAGCCATCGAAAATCCTATCATCGAGCCTGTCTGTTCGCCCGCAACCCTCAAAGCGAAAAACGGAAGAGAAGCTATGAAACCTAGCGCAATACCTATAAATAATTCCCTCAGGCATATCGCGGCAATAAAAATTATTTCGTCTAGATATATTAAAGGAATATCTTCGGGTTTTATTATTCCGACAGAACACACCGTCAGCATTACTGCAAAAAT
Source organism: uncultured Synergistales bacterium (assembly GCA_905233295.1). Classification (GTDB taxonomy): domain Bacteria; phylum Synergistota; class Synergistia; order Synergistales; family Aminobacteriaceae; genus JAFUXM01. The sequence goes on from CAJODX010000051.1 coordinate 5,494, forward strand.
ATATCGAAAGGGCGCAGGAGTTAATGTCGCTGTAAAAATAGGCGAGCTGAACATCAGCCCGACAAATCTTAAATGCAACAGCAGATACAGCATCACCAGCTGCGCCGGAAGTTCAAGACCTTTCACAATTTTATTTTTTCGTTAAAGGTTCAATAATTTCTTCGAGATATTTTTCAGCCGCGAAATTTTCAATCTCACCGGCATCGCAGAATTTCGCAAGCTCAGGCATAACGGGAAGCTGTGAAACGGATTCTATTCCGTAAAAATCCGCGAGTTCTCTCAGATGGCTCTCACCGAAAATAAAATGTTTCGATTTGCATTCAGGACATTCAAAATAAGACATGTTTTCAACGAGTCCGAGTACGGGAATCTGCATAAGCTCTGCCATGCTTATAGCCTTGCTCACGATCATGCTGACAAGATCCTGCGGAGTTGTTACGATTACGATTCCTTTCAACGGTAGCGACTGAAAGATCGTCAAAGGCACATCGCCCGTTCCGGGAGGCATGTCTGTGAACATGAAATCGACATCACCCCAGTCAACTTCTTCGTAAAACTGTTTTACAACTCCTGCAAGGACAGGTCCGCGCCACACAACAGGCTCACCTTCATCTTGAAGACATAAATTCATTGAAATTATTTTCGTTCCGTTTTTGCTTTTTGCTGGCTGAATAAAATGACCGTCCGACAAAACCTGTTCGTGAAGTCCGAACATTTTCGGAATTGAAGGACCTGTTATATCTGCATCAAGGATAGCAGTTTTGAATCCTTTCTTATTTAATTCCGAGGCAAGTAATCCCGTAACGAGGGATTTTCCAACGCCTCCCTTGCCGCTGACGATGCCGATGACATTTTTAATGTTTCCGTTCATAAAAAATTTTTCTGGTTCTAAAGCTCTTTCACCGCAGTTTGAAGCGCAGTGTCCGCAATCGTGGTTGCAGTTTGCCATTTGAATTTTCTCCGTTCTTTTTTTTGAAAAAAATTTTTCCTATTATAGAACGTGAATTAAAAATGAAAAACTGAATTTTGCATTTTGACATTTCAACAGCATTGACCGAAAAATTTTTGTCATAACCCTCAGGAAGACCTTCGTTTTTGAACGGAAAATGAATTTCATTTCATGTATAATAACGCACAAGTAGAGAAAAATGACTGAAAAGGCATCGTCATATTTGAAGAATTTTTCGGGTAAAAACAGATTTTTTTGCACATCAACGAAAATGAATTGTAAACCTGCCTGAGTTTACAATCGAATTTTTTCAATTTTTTTCGGTTAAAAAAAAAATTTGCCACAACATGTGCCACAACAAAAATATAAAAATTTCTTAGCATTCATAAAATTTCACAAAGAAAAATTTTTCGATAACATTACGATTTTTTCTTTTGCGATTCATCGTGTTCATCTGAAAAGTAAAAGCTGTTGCTCTGGAATTTTAAAATCGTCGAAAAAAAAATTGAAAAAAATTTTTGCGAAATTTAATTTTTCAGCTAAAAAAACGAATTTTTATTTTTTATAAAACAATGCAACGAGAGGATTTATAAATTAAAAAATAAAAAATTTGACATTTTAAAAAAATAGCGTATAATTTTCCCTGTTGCGCTTGAGAGAGGCAGACACTGAAGAAGAAGGAGAGCCTCAGGTTCAAGACGCACCGAGAAGAAATTTTATCATTTTCTTCAGTTATTTTGACAGAGTAAAATTACAGATGAGAAGTAAGTTTTTATTTTTGCGAAAATAAGCCAGAGTAATTTTTTAAAGATTAAATTCAAAGATTAAACTGAGAGTTTGATCCTGGCTCAGGATCAACGCTGGCGGCGTGCGTAACACATGCAAGTTGAGCGACGGAGATGGAAGCTGGAG
>CAJODX010000052.1 GCA_905233295.1 uncultured Synergistales bacterium
ATAAAAAATTCAAAAATTTTTCCGGCAGCCGCTCAGCTTGAATTTCACCCCGGACATACTCAGACTTTTGCGCTGAATTATTACCGCGCTAAAAAAATTCTGCTTCAGGCATGGAGCCCAATCGGAAGAGGACGCGTCCTTAATGATGAATTGATTGTCGAACTCGCTGAAAAATATCATGTTACAGCCGCGCAGATTTGCTTGAGATTTTGTGTTCAGGAAGGTGTAATGCCTTTGCCGAAAGCTTCCTCGATTGAAAGAATGCGTGAAAATCTTGCGGTTTTGAATTTTGAAATTTCATCCGAAGACATTTCACGAATCGAAAATATGCCGCCTTTGGGTTGGGGCGGTGAACACCCTGACCGAAAGCGAACGGAAATTCATGCTTAGGGGTTATAATGTGTTAAAAACAGGAGGCGCGAATTTTATGGAAAAAAAAACGGATACAATGAACGGACGGCTTGGAGCAAAACTCAATAATCTGCTCGCGGCAGTAGTCAACGTAAATTTTTATAAAACTCTATCACATTAAAAAAAATACCATGAACGAAAAATTTTTGTTATTTCCTGTTTTAATACCGGCACTGTCCGCGCTGTTAATTCCCGCGCTGAAATTTCCGGGCAAAAAATTCCGTAATATTTTCATAGAGTCTTCTGTCCTTCTCAATTCATTGATAATAATTCTTCTTGTGTTATATCCGCCAGCAAACTCTCTGACTTTATTCAGACTTTCGGAACGTGCCGCCTTCGCCTTGAAACTTGATGGGCTTGGAATGGTCTTTGCCGTTTTAATCGCAGTCCTTTGGCCTTTAACCACTCTTTACGCGTTTGAATATATGAGCCATGAGCATCGTGAAACTTCATTTTTCGGCTGGTTCACACTGACTTACGGAGTTGTGGCTGGGATTGCACTGGCTTCAGACTTACTGACGCTGTATTTATTTTACGAAATTATGACGCTGACAACGTTGCCTCTTGTAATGCATGAGATGGACGGCAGGGCGCGTTACGCCGGACGAAAATATTTAATTTATTCCGTAGGCGGCGCGGCGTGTGCGTTTATAGCGCTGACTTACACAATGTCGCAGGGCGGCGGCGAAATTTTCATGCTTGGCGGCACAATGGGCGTGTGGCCGAACGAACCTGAAAAATTATATTTATGGGCTTGGTTTTTAGGTTTTCTCGGTTTCGGGGTCAAAGCCGCGGTGTTTCCGTTTCACAGCTGGCTGCCGAGTGCGGCAGTAGCTCCAACGCCTGTTACTGCGCTGTTGCACGCTGTTGCAGTTGTTAAAGCCGGAATTTTTGCGATAATCCGCTTAACATGGTACGTGTTTGAACCTGAGTCTCTCGCCGGAACATGGGCGCAGTGGGCTGCGTTTGCTCTTGCATGCATTACGATAATTTACGGCTCTTCAATGGCTCTTGCAACTCAGCATCTCAAACGGAGATTCGCATATTCAACGATAAGCCAGCTTTCATATATTTTAATCGGAGTTCTGTTACTAACTCCGGAGGGTTTGGTCGGGGCTTTAACTCACATGGGTGCGCACGCGATAATCAAGATAAATTTATTTTTCTGCGCGGGTGCAGTCCTGTGCCAGACTGAACGCGAATATTTATTTGACATGCGCGGAATAGGTCCGGGAATGCCGAAAACTTCGCTTGCGTTTTTAATTTCGGGACTTGCACTTTGCGGTCTTCCGCCATCAGCAGGATTTATGGGAAAATGGCAGCTTGGAACTGCCGGAGCTGCAGCTGCGCCTCTCGGTCATGTTGGAATAGCGATGCTTGCAATCTCAGCTGTGCTGACAGTGCTGTACATTTTTTCAATTTTCAGCATTTTCATAATGCCGGGGAAAAATTTTGATTTCAAAACCGCCAACGAGGGAGTAAAAGACCCCGGAGTTCAAATGCTTGTACCTTTGGGAATTTTGGCTTTAGGCTCATGGCTTTACGGACTTTACGCTGCGCCTGTGATAAATTTTTTCACAAAGATCGCGAACGGTCTTTTGTAGATTTTAATTTTTTTCCTAACTCCTTTCCTTACGAACTAAATCTATGATCGTAACTTCAGGCGGTGTGAATATCCGCATCATTGCGCCGTTAAATCCTGAGCCGTTGCTGATGTACAACAATCCTCCGGCTTTACGCGATAAACCTTGCGGAGCGCCAGCCGCCATGCTTTTGAAAAATCCTAAAGGGAAAAACTGTCCGCCATGAGTATGCCCTGAAATTTGTAAATCAAAATTTCCTTTTGCATCAAACGGCACTCCGGGACGATGTTTTAAGACTAAAACGAATCTTTCTCTGTCCTCAGGTTTCAGGAAAATTTTCAGCCATCCGTTTTTTGTATCATCAAGTCCGATTAAAGTTATATTTGTATTTGGTATCTCCGTGCGTTCGTTGTTTAATAATCTGAAACCGCAGTCTCTGATTATATTTTCAACATCCTGATCTAAAATCAGATAATGTTCGTGGTTGCCATTTACAGCATAAGCTCCCATTGGCGCGTTTTGTGCGGCTGATTTCAGCAAATCTTTCTCGCGCTGTCTGAAACTCATATCGCCGTCAATAGTGTCGCCGAGAGACATAAAAACATCGGGGCTTGAATCTCTTACGATTTTCATTGCTCGTTCAAAATGCCAGTGTGTTGCAAGTCCTCCAATGTGAGAATCTGTGATATACGCTATACGCATCTTAGGAAGACTAATTTTGTCAGTAACTATTGTTATATGCCGTTCACGGACAAAATACGCCTCAGTCATACCGTACAGCGTTACAAAAATTGCAAGCAACACAGCAAAAAATGTTTTTCTTTTTGTAAAGCCGCTGAAACGTGTCAAAACGTCAATTGCAAAGAAAGCAAAAAAGGCAATTAATGTTATGATAACCCATGTGCGCGATGCTGCACGTAAAATTTCGTTTGTATGAAGTGTAAACCAGTCATATTCTGCGTGTATAAAATCATAACCGCACACAAAACCTGCGAATACCCAAAATGCTGCCCAGCATACAAAAACAGCTCGAATAAATTTGCTGAGTCCGGCTGCTTTTAATTTTTTGTAAATATAATATTGCGTTGCAATCGAAAGAATTTCAAACATAAAATTAAATCCTTAAAATTTATACAAATCTAATAACTCACTTGTGTAACTGCCGTTTACGTTCCTTATTGTCAAAGGCGGCATCAGAGTCAATCCTTCTCCACCGTTTTTTACACATTCTATCAAAAATATTCCGGAATTACAATTTATTTTTGGATAAACAGGCTTTAATCTCTTGGGAACAATTTTATATTTCATCATTGAATTGATAAAAACATCAAGCCGTGAACTTGTAAAAACAGCAAATAAACGTCCATGCTCTTTTAAAACTCTGGATGCAAGTTTACCAACATCATCAGGAGTACAGGTAATTTCAAGCCGTGCTGTTGAACGCGATAAATTTTCACTTTCACGTCCTGCAGTAAGAGATGAATACGGGGGATTTATGACCATGACATCGAAATTTTCATTAGGAAAAATACTTTTATCGCGCAAATCGGCTGTAACAAAATTCACACAGTTTTCGAGAGCGTTATTTTGTGCGTTTACATTTGCAATCTCAATAAGTTCGCTTTGAATGTCAATCCCTGTTATATGAAAATTTTTCGTAAATTTTAATGCTAAAAGCAAAGACACAGCACCAACAGCACATCCTGCTTCCAGAAATTTTGTATCACCGCGTCTTTTTTTTACCCATGATGCAAGTAAAATGGTATCCATGTTGACACGCGGACCTGTTGTCGGCTGAAATAATTTCAAATTATTGATTTCATCAAATGTACAATTTTCAAGCATAATTTTCAGGGTTGATGCCAACAGTAGTCGTAAGTCCGGGTTCAATCATTGTAACGCCGTAAATTAAATTTGCCCGCTCCATTGTTGCACGGCGATGTGTCATAGCTATAATCTGAATAGATTCCGAATACTCTTTAACTAAATTTGCAAATCTTATTAAATTGTATTCATCGAGAGCGGCATCGACTTCATCAAGCACGGCTAGCGGAGTTCCGGCAGCTTCAAGTGTTGCAAATATCAAAGCAATCGAAGTCAAAGACTGTTCACCACCGGATAACTGCGAAATATTCTGCAATTTTTTTCCCGGAGGACTTGCAAAAATTTCAACACCTCTGTTCCATATAGAATCGCCTGACTGCAGGATTAAATGCGCCTCACCGCCTCCAAAAAGTTTTTGAAATAAATCATTAAATCTGTTATCAACCTTTGACATTGAATTAGTAAAAGATTTTTCAACTTGGTTATCAGTATCTTCGATGAGTTTTTTCAATTCCTGTGTTGAAGTTTCCACGTCTTCAAGCTGTTCTGCGAGAAAATCTATTCTGTCTGTAAGCGACTGATCTTCTGATAATGCGCCTAAATTATATTTTCCAAGCGATTTCAATTCGCGTTCAAGTTTTCTCAATGATGATGTCAATTCGCGTCCGCCCTCAATTTGTAAAGCTTCGGTTTTATTGTACGGATATTTTTCATCCCAAAGCTCTACTAACTGGTTAAGCTCGCCTTCTATGTGCGATATTTTACTGTCAAAACTTGATAACTCAGTGTTTACAGCTGTGATATTTATATTGGATTTATCAATTTTGCGCCGAATTTTGTTTGCTTTTTTCCGTGATTTTGAAAATTCATCGTCTTTTCTTGAAATTTCTTCGCGCAGACGGACTTCTTCAGTATAAAATTTTATTTTTTCAAGCGCAATTTTTCTAAGTTCTGTTCGGTTGTATTTTTCCGTTGCATCTCCTGATAAAATTTCTCTTTCATCTTTGTCTATACGCGAATTTACGTTTTTATATTCACTGTCAACACGTTCAAAAAGAGTTTGCGTAACGTTTAGCCGTTCGCGTAAAAGCCTGAGTTCATTCTTTAACGGTATGATTACAAGTTCGTAATTATCTTCGTTAATGTCAGGCAAATTCGCAATTTCCTTTTCAAATTCAAGCAATTTTTCCGTTACATTATCCAATTCATCTTTTAAATTTTTTTGCTTGCCTGAATTTTTTTCGTATTCATTCATTAGCCTTTCAAGATTGTCTGTAACTGACTTTAACTTTCTTTGTTCTTCTTTGAGACTGGATTTTACAGTTTCAAGTTCGCTTGATACGTTTTCAAATTCATTACGAGTGTTTTTTTCGATGATTACAGCTTTTTCTAGGTTTTCTCTCGCAACATCTATCGACTGCCTAAGATTTTCAAGTTGCCTGTTTAATTCATCAAGCTTCTGATGTGCTGTTACAGCTCCGGTCTTTTGTCTTGAAGTTCCACCGCTGACTGTGCCGGACGGTGCAAAAACTTCGCCTTCAAGCGTTACAATCGGAAATTTTACTCCCGTTCTTACCAATGCCCCTGCTACATTGAAATCTTCAACAATGAGTAAATCGCCCATTAAATGTGAAACAGCATCGTGCCATTCTTTATCAACATGAATTAAATCCATAGCCCAGCCCGTTATGCCTTTTGCATTGATATTTATTTTTGTATCAATGTTCCGTACTCTGCATCGTTCAAGCGCTAAATACGTTGCACGACCGGCTTTATTGTTTTTAAGAAAATCTATGCCCTCCTGAGCTTCTTCAAGTCTGTTCACAAGCAGCCAATACTGACGACCGCCTAAAAATGCTTCAATAGCTTCGGCAATCCCTGAAGATGAACATACAAATACATCGGCTACTGTTTTGGGTTTTGAAACAAGCAGATTTTTTTCCGCAGCTTTTAATATAATGCGGACAGGCTCAGGGTAAACGCCCGTAAAAATATCATTTGCACTCAAATTTCCATATTGGGTTTCAAGATGTGTAAGTTCACGCCTGTAAGATTGTACCTCTGAAATTTTTTGCTGGCACGAAACACTTAAATTAGTGAATTTTTCTTCAACAGAATTTTTTTGTAAAATTAATTTTTCGACTGTATTTTGAACATCAGACTTTTCATTTTGAAGCTGTGCTATTTCAATCGAATTTGTTTCGCGTGATTTTTCAATCGCCGCAATGTCCGACTCTATTCTAGAACGCCTTAATTTTAACGCCGCTGTATCGTCCAGAATTTTTTTGCGCCTTGCAATTTCATTTTGTGTCTTTTTGCGTGTATCATTAAAAATTTTTTCGCGTTCATCAAATTCCTTGGTTTTAATGTTAAGCTCGCCGGCAAGATTTTCATTTTCATTTTTAGTACGCTCGCGTTCCTGCTCAAGAGCCTGTTTTTGAATATTTAAGTTTTCAAGCTCATTCTGAAGTTCAAAACGCCGCGATTTTATTTCCTTAACCTGTGTTGCAAACTGGAAAGCCTTTCGATGTAAAGCGTTTTTTTGCGCCGTGATATTCTCAAGCTTAGATAAAAATAAATTTCCCGATGTGTCCCCGCTTAATTTGTTTTCGTAAATCTCAAGAGCCTTCGCCCACATTTTTTTCCAGCGGCTTAAATCATCAAGCTTTGACGTTACAATATGCCGTTTAAGATCATAATCACCCTGTTCACGTTCGATTGATAAACGACGGAAAAAATAATAGTCATGCCGGAGTGCATCGAGTTCATCTAAAATTCCCTGCGCTTTGACTGCGATTTTAACTTCATCTGAAATTTCTCCGCGCCTTACGTTTAATTCATCTATTAAAGTTTTTATTCTTATTGATTCATTTTCAGCATTTTCAAGTTTTTTAATGCTTTCATCGCGGCGTTCTCTGTAACGTTCTATACCAAAAAGGGCATCAAACTGTCTGCGGCGTTCTTTTGGACGTTGGTGTATTGTATCTGAAATTTCGCCCTGACCTATGAGCGCAAAGCCTTCGCCTTCAAGATTAAACAGCGATTTTATTTTATCGAGTTCCTGCAAAAGAATTTTTTTGTTATCCCAAAACAATAACGCTCCTGTGTCCTGCGCATATACACGCCGTAGCGTGCCTTTGCTGTCATTATTTTCAAGTTTCAATACAACTTCGGCATTATCAGCCGGTGATGCTGTTGCACTGCCCTGAAAAAGCAAGTCGCTTTGTTTTGTTATACGAAGCCCCGATGCTGAAGCCTCGCCCAAAATCCATTTTAACGCGTCCAGAATGTTGCTCTTGCCGCTACCGTTCGGACCTACTATTGCAGTAAATTTTCCGCTGAACTCAAAATCACACTGCCGTCCAAAACTTTTGAAGCCCTTTAATTTCAGTGATGTTACCGCCAAAAATTCTTCACCTTTCTTTTTTATTTTTTTTTAATTTACAAA
>CAJODX010000053.1 GCA_905233295.1 uncultured Synergistales bacterium
AAATATTCCATATAAGATAACATATGAGAGATATATAAGAAATCTGCAGTATTTTTGTGTATTCTGGTGCATATGACTTCAGCAGCATGTTTATACCCCCGACAAAGCCGATAGATGAAACGCGGAAAATTTCATTTAATCTTGTCGGACGTACTCTTGAAATGTTCAGAGATGTCGTGCCGATGAAAAACGTTTTCGGGGCTATGCTTGCGATTTCGTGGTTCTGGCTTGTCGGAGCAACATTTCTCGCTCAGTTTCCGACATATTCGAGATTGATTCTCGGCACAGACGAGAGTGTCGCAACGAGTTTTCTCGCGATTTTTTCCTGCGGCATAGGTCTTGGCTCGATAGCCTGCAACGCGATTTTAAAAAGCGAAGTTACAACAAAGTATGTTCCGGCTTCAGCATACGGCATAGCAATAGCAAGCGTTCTGCTGTGGTACGTGAGCGACCGTCCGCCCGTTGCGCCGGGAACTCCTGAGATCGGTGCGCTGGAATTTTTTTCACGCCCTGAAAATTTTATGATTATCTTCTGCCTTTTCGCGATAGCTTTCTGCGGAGGACTTTATATTGTTCCTCTTTACGCTGTTATGCAGAGCAAAGCTCCCGAGTCAAAAGTTTCGGGTGTCATAGCATGCTCAAACATAACGGATTCAATTTTTATGGCTGTTGCTGCACTCGGAGCAGGAGTTTTAATTTCATGTGGTGTGAGTATTCCGCAAATATTTTTGACTATGGGTCCCAGCACGTTCATTGTAGGCTTGCTGGTCAGCGCGTTGAGATAAAACGGGAATTTTTTTCGATATAATCCGTTCCCTGCCTTCAGAGAATTTTCCGCACAGGCAGGGGATTTTTTTTAAACCTCACAAAACGCACGCAGAATATTTAATCCTGTATTGCCGCTCTTTTCAGGGTGAAACTGAACGCCGTAAACATTTTTGTTTTGAACAGCTGCTGTTAAATCCGCGCCGTAGTTTGTTGTTGCTGTAATGAATTTTTCATCGCAGAACGCCGCGTATGAATGAACAAAATAAACATACTCGCCCTCGTTGCGAATGATTGACTTAGCTCCTAACTTCAAAGAGTTCCAGCCTATATGAGGAATTTTCAAGCCTGACGGAATGACTTCGCCGATATATCTCACAGAGCCGGGAATTAAATTTAAACCTTCGTGTTCGCCAAACTCAAAACTTTTTGTGAATAAAAGCTGCATTCCAAGACAAATCCCTAAAACAGGTTTGCCGCGTCCGGCTTCATCAAGCAACGGTTCAGCAAGTCCCGATGATTTTAATTTTTTTGCAGCGTCTTCAAACGCTCCGACACCGGGCAAGATAATTCTTTCGGATTTTTTCAAATCTTCGGCATCCGATGTAACTTTAACGTTTTCACCGATAGCACTGAAAGAACTTTCAAGTGAAAAAAGATTCCCTACGCCGTAATCTATGATTGCAATCATTGAATTAAATTTCTCACTCCTAAATTTTTTCTTTGCCGCTTTCAAGCTGAAGAGTTTCGGCTGTACTCAATGCGGGTCTTTCATGTTCCGTGAAAATTATTTCGGCTTCTATTCCCTTAGATGCAACGACAGAAGTTAAAATTTTTCTGACGTTCTCGTCTGAATGAGCCAAAATTCCGCTTTGAACGGAATGAATTTTTACTTTTTCCAAGTCCGCATCAACTTCGCGGTTTTGGTCTTCAAGTTTAACGCTCGTGAAAATCCCTGCGCTCTGATCGTAGACTTCAAAGCTGTGAACATCAGCGTAAATATCAAAGATTTCACTGTGCGGCAGAGTTATTCTGACTTTGTTTTTATCCCACTGCTCGGAAACCTGAGCTTTTGAAAGGTCGCAGCCGCATACGACAGTGCCGGAATATTTCAGCATGAATTTTTTTGTCGTGCCCGGAAAATTCATATTGACGAAAGGAATTTTTTTTCCGTCTTCAAAGGTTATGATCGACTGAAAACCTTCGCGTATCGTTGCAAGTTCGCTGACATTTTCGATGCCGGATAAAACTGTCGTTCTGACTGAGCGGTTTGGATTGATCGAAGTTGTTTTTCTGCGTGTGAACAAAAACACGTTGAGAGTAATCGAAATTACGAGTGCTAGAGTTACTGCGATTGCGGCTCCCAAATTTTTAGCCTCCGATTAAAAAATTTAGCTATTATTATAATATTATAATATAAACAAAAAAAATCCTCCTGAACGAAAAAATTTTTTACGCAGGAGAATTTTTTTTATTTACAAATTTTTTTTATTTCGGTGCTGGAACAATGAAATTTTCTTCGCCAGCCGCGAGCGTCGGAAGATTTATCATAATGTCCTTGCTGAAACAGATTTTGATTTCTTTCGAGATTGTGCTGACGATTTCGCCATCCTCGTCAAAAATTTCCGCTCTGATTTCAAATTTCGGACCGACAACTTTTTTAACGTCCCTTTCGCGTTGCATTAACTCAGAGATTTCCCCGCCGTTTACGCTGACATTGATCTGTTCAAGTGCTTTAAAATTTCCTGAAGTCTTATTGTCAAGAAAAATCTGATGTTCGCGTCCGATATAGAACAGCCATACACCGAGAGCAATTAATGCCGCCAGCACAATAAGTCTTTGAAACCAGCGCATTAAAAATTTCAAAAATGCAACAAACATTACGCCTTACCTCCGTTTCCGCCTCTGAGGCTTCTGCGTGCAGCTTCACGTTCCCTGTTGCGTTTCCACGCATGAAGGACAAGGGCTATCGCGATTATTCCGTAAGACACAAACACTCTGAAATATTCGCCGATTTGAGCTTCGCCGATTAAATTTTTTCCAGCCATAGGCGCAACGATGAACATCAAATGAAATAAAATTACTCCGACAAAAACGTTAGTGATGCTTGCCTTTGAGACGCTCGCACCGCCAATTAACAACGCCGCGATTGAAAACATTCCCGCCTGATCATGGCTGTTGTACGTGTTCAGCGTTCCCATGTTCTGAAGATAAATTATCTGTCCGTAGCACGCAAGCACAGTTGAAATTACAATCGCGATGATTCTCGTTCTGTTGACGGGGATTCCTGCGCTGTCTGCAACGCTCTGGCTTTGACCTATTGCACGCATATCCTGACCGAGTTTTGTTTTTCTGAACCAAACTATAAAAACACAGAAGAGCGCGATTATAATGAAAGTCGCGAGAGGGATTCTTATAGTGCCGTCAAAAAACGGAAGCTGAATCAAAAAGAACGAGCCCGCACCGTTGACATTCAAAAATTGTTTTGCTCCTTCAGGATTCGTGATGACTGTCGGAATTAAATTATCGAGAACCGCACGAATACCCGAAAGGCTCACGGCATTGCGAACCCCGTAGCCTCTCGACAGCAAAAGATTCGGATTTGTAATAGGAATAATCCAGCCCATAAGATACAGAACGGTCATCTGATAAACGCCGTTGATGAAAAATCCAAGAATATAAGACGTTACCATCTCGCGCCCTTTTGCACGGTTCAGAATATGTCCGCAGAAAATTCCTAAAATTATCGCTATCGGAGTTCCTATGAGACATGCCAAGACCATTCCGGGAATGCCGACGATGCCCCAGTCGCAGATAAATAACAAACCTATCTGTCCTGCCATCGCGCCGAGAACCATTCCGAAATTCAAGCCCATTCCAGCCATAATCGGAATTAAAAGAGAGAGAATTAAAAATGAATTTCGTCCGATTCTTGTCAATAATTCCTGAACGAGATAGCTTGCTGAGAAGCCGCTCAAAGGGATTGCAAACGCCGAAATTAAAATGAATACAGCCGGTACAGCGTTGTTGGCGATGATGTCAAAAAATTTTCTTACCATGATTTAAGCACGCACCTTTCTTGTCAGAGCGTATAAAATCATTCCGTTGCTGACGATTAATCTTATTACTTCCGACATATCCGTCTGAAAAACGCTGTTAAAAACAGTCGGTGTCATTGTCAAAATTCCCTGAAACAAAAATGTTCCGACAACAACATTCAATATCGTTGCTTTGTTGACGCTCGCACCGCCCAGCAAAATCGAAGCAACCGCAGGCAACGCCATATAGAACGGTCCCATATAAAGCTGAATGAACCCGAAACTCTGTTCATAAACAATAATTCCGATTGCGCCGAGTATTGTTGACATCATAACGGAGATTGTTCGCATTTTGTCAACGTTGACTCCTGACGCACGGGCAAATTCAGGATTAGAACCGACAGCTGTCATCGCCGTGCCTGTTTTCGTACGCATAAAAATCCACACGATGAACGCCATCACGGCAAAGAAAATCAACATTCCCGTCGGTATTGAAAGATTAACGTCAAGAATTTTGCCGCCGATTTCGATTTTGTCCTGAAAATTGAGCGACAGCCAGTCATTGAGAATGTGAAGCCAGTAACCTTCAACGCTTATCGTTGTACGTAAGCCGCGTCCGGCATAGCCCCAGACCATTGTCGGATGTTTATACGGCAGCAAGAGCCACGCTATGCACATGAACGAAACTGACGAAAAGCCGACATATGTTGCTATCATCATTTCATCGCCCTTGACGCGGTTCAGCAATTTTCCGTAAAGCCAGCCCAGCACAGCTGCAATAGGAATCGCAATCAGAATAGCTGAAGCAAATCCCGCGGGTTCACGGTAAGCCGTCAAAAATTCACGGGTCAGCCATGAAATTTTATATCGGATTCCAAGCTCAGCGAGTTTCGCTAAAATTTCCGTATTGAGTTCGATTGAAAGAGTTGCGCCGAGAAGCCCCGCGATAATTCCCAAAGGAAGCCCGAAATTTAATCCGCAGCCAGCCTGCACCATAGGGATCATAGCGAGTACCATAACGCCGTTCATTCCGAATCTTACAATCGTGTTGTTAAATGACGTGAAGACATTTACGCCCACAAAAGGCGCGGTTATGAACAGGGCAAGCAGGAAAAGACCGATTATAATTCGAGGCCAGCCTGCGTTTTTAATAAAATTTTTTATCATGCTGCACGCCTCCTGTTTTATTCCGTATATTCTAAAGCCACGCGCATTTTTTCGCCCATCATCAGCATACCAAATTCTTCGGCAGGTCTTGACGCAGGCAGTATTCCGACGATTTCTCCGTCATCAACTATTGCAACGCGGTCGCATACTGAACGAAGCTCCTCAAGTTCAGAACTCGTGATAATGATTGTCGTTCCGTTTTCTCTGTTATATTCTTTGAGTGTGTCAAGCACGAGAGCTTTTGCGCCTATGTCAATGCCGCGTGTAGGTTCGCAGATCAACAAAATGTCGGGGCGAAGAACAAACGCCTTTGCAAGACAGACTTTCTGTTGATTGCCGCCCGAAAGTTCTCCGGCTTTTTGGCTTGGACCTGTGCATTTGATGCTGAGAGACTCGATGAATTTTTTTGTTTCTTTTGCCATTGCGAGTTCATTTCTCATCTGGAAAATATAAGGAATGCCGAAAAGAAATCTTCCCTGAGTCTGCATTGCCGTGAACGTGATGTTCCAGTCCAGAGGTTCATCGAGCAGAAGACCTACGCCGCGTCTGTCTTCTGAAACGAAAGCCATTTTTCTGCTGAGAGCTGCGCGGGGTTTGTTGAGAGTTAATTTTTTTCCGAAAAGTTTCACTTTGCCGCCGGCAGGATAAAGTCCCATAATGCCGTTGGGGATTCCGAGTTTCCCGTGTCCTGAAAGTCCGCCGATGCCGAAAATTTCACCTTTTTGAACTTCAAACGAAACATCTCTGACAGTTTCGCCCGGCATATCGACCCAAAGATGTTCGACTTTGAGAGCAGGCTTTTTCTTTTTTTTCTTTTTCGAGAGAGTTGTTGTGCCTAAGGTTTCGTTAATATTTTCTTCTTCAACTGGCTGTTCGGGAATTTCGACTTCGACAGCTTCTTCTTTTTTTGAACTTTCGCGCCCTACAACAAGTGAAGCCATTTCACGTGTCGTGAGAGTTTTCGCAGGAACATCAGTAACAAGAGTTCCGTCTCTCAGGACGAGAATACGGCTGCAAAGTTCTTTAACCTCGCTGAGTCTGTGAGATATGAACACGATAGCGATTCCTTGTTTGGAAAGTTTTTTAAGAGCGATTAATAAAATTTCGGCTTCCTGCTCAGTTAAAACCGCCGTCGGTTCATCGAGAAATAATAACCGCGTGTTCTTTCTGTCAATCTCGCGCGCGATTTCAATGAACTGTTTATAACCTACGGGCATTTCACTCACGGTCATGTCCGGGCTGATGTGAACTCCGAGAGTATTAATGGCTGCTTCAGCACGATGTCTCATAGCATCGCGGTCAAGAGTCGAAACTCTGTCGCTGAAAACGTAACTCATTAAAGAGCCGTTCAAAACTTCGCGGTTCAATAAAATATTTTCAGTCGCAGTGAAGCCCGGAATCAAAGAAAATTCCTGATGAACCATTCCAAGTCCTGCGCTGAGTGCCTGATTCGGCGATGTGAAATGAACGGGTTTGCCGTCAAGATATAAATTTCCCTCATAGCCTCCTGTCGAAGCTATCACCGGCATTCCAAAGAGAATATTCAGCAACGTGGATTTTCCTGCGCCGTTTTCGCCGACAAGTCCTAAAATTTCTCCGGCTTCAATCGAAAAAGAAATATCGCTCAAAACTCTGTTGCCGTAATATTCTTTTCCGATGTGTTCAAGCTGGAGCAATGGAGCGTTATTATTTGCTGACAAAACAAAATCACCTCTATACAAAAAGGGAATGCGCTTTTATTTTCGCACTCCCCGTAAATTTTTTAATACGAAAATTTTTCAGAAATTTTCAATTTTCAAAATTCCTGTTTTATAACTTTTATTTCTAGTTACCTGCCGGGGTCATACGGATATGGAAATATTTTTCCGGAATTTCAACATCGGCAAGTCCAAGATAATCGCCGCCTAAAACATAAGTGTCCTGACGGAGAAGAATGAATTTCGTGTTCTTTACGCCTGAGATTGCATCGGTGAAGTAGCTTGCACCCCATTTTGCGCCGGGGCAGAACACGTCATACGCTGTTCTCATTTCTCTGAGAGCCTGAGCCGAACCGAGTTTTTTCGTGAACGTTTCTTCAACATAGCGTTTGCCGTATTCAGCGAGTGCTGCTGTTGTCGTGTAACCCCACGAATATGCCCATGTGCCCATGCGTTTGCCGCCGCCGGC
>CAJODX010000054.1 GCA_905233295.1 uncultured Synergistales bacterium
ATAAACATCTCCAGAGGGTAAAATCGTTAAATGTGCGTTTCCGCAGTTGCAACCATCGTAGATAACGCCTTTTTCAGCGTCATCAGGAATTTTGAACGCTCCTGTTTCGTAATTATAAAGCGTCCACAAATGATCTTTGCGGTCAAAATATGTTTTGCAGTTTCTGTTTTCGTATTCTTTGAATTTTTTGTCGCAGCTCTCAAGAAATTTTTTATATTCGCTCGGAGTTATTTCCGGAAAATTTCCCTTCCCTGAGGGACAATACCGTGCAAAAGAAAAAATTTCAGCTTCGTGTTTCACAACTTCATCAATAACATCGGGAATTTCATTGATATTTAATTTTGAAACGGTTGACATTATGACCGAAGATATTCCGGCGTTATTGATGTCTTTGATTTTTGAAAGAGTTATGTCGAAAGAGCCGGGTTTTCTGAAAAAATCGTGAGTTTTTCTCATTCCGTCTATTGAGAGCTGATATTTTTCACAGCCTAGAGATTTTAATTTTCCGCAAATTTTTTCATCAATGTGAAAAGGATTGCCGAGTATTGAAAAATAAATTCCGTTTTTGTGAAAAATTTCCAGAAATTCCCAAAAATCCGGGTGGAGTATCGGATCGCCGCCTGTGATGTAAAAATACGGGATTCGCTCAAAAGTTTTGCAGAAATCTTCAAAAATTTTATGAAAGTTTTCGCGGTTCAGGCTTTCAGGTTTGTGAACATTTTCGCCCGAAAAAATATAACAATGTTTGCATCGCTGGTCGCACTCGTCTGTGATGTGCCACTGAAAAGAAAAATATCGCATAAAAAAATAAAATAAACCCCATTGAAGAAACGGGGCTTTTTGTCATTACTTCTTTGAACCGCACGCGGAAGGTTTTTCGCCGCCGCATGATGTTTTTTTTGTCCCTCCGCATGCCGACGGTTTGCTGCCGCCGCATGAAGATGCCTTGCTTCCCCAGTCCGCAAAATTTGAAAGTGCCATAGTGAAACCTACCTCCTAAAAAAAATTTTATTTTATGATAAAAGAAAAAATAATTTTTGAAAATAAGGCACTTTTTTGTAACCCGTATAATTTTAAGTGAAATTAAATTAAAAATTAAAGGCGGAAAATTTTATGATTTCAAAAAACGAAATGCCCGATTGTCCTGTTGCAACAACAGTGAAATTAATCGGAAGCAAATGGAAATTATTGATACTCAGAAATTTATTAGTGCGTCCGTGGCGTTTCAACGAGTTAAAAAATAATTTATCTCCCGTGAGCCATAAAGTTTTAGCTGAAAGTCTGCGCTCAATGGAAAATGATGCTATCATCAGCAGAAAAGTTTACGAAACCAAACCGCGCAGTGTCGAGTATTCACTGACCGAACTCGGCATCAGCCTGAAACCCGTTCTTCTCGAAATGGAAAAATGGGGGATTTTTTACAAAACGCAGAAAATATAAAGGTAAATCTTTGCGCTGAATTAATTTCTATGATATTCTAATTTCAAATTTTAATGCAGTTTAATAATAAAAAGAATAAAAAGGAGGACTTTGTTCGGATATGGGATTTCGTACTATTGAAGACCTTTGCGCGGAACTCGAAGAAAAACGCTCGAAGGCTCTTGCTGGCGGCGGAAAAGAAGCCGTCGAAAAACAGAAAGCCCGCGAACGTATAGCACAGCTGCTTGATCCGGGTTCGTTCGTTGAAATTGACGAGTTTGTAACACATCGCTGCAATAATTTCGGACTTGACGGGAAAAAAATTCTTGGAGATGGTGTCGTAACAGGCTGGGGAACAATCGAAGGCAGAAAAGTTTTCGTTTTCAGTCAGGATTTTACGGTCTTTGGCGGCTCGCTTGGCGAAGAAGACGCGGCGAAAATCTGCAAGGTTATGGATATGGCAATGCAGATGGGCTGTCCTGTCATCGGCATTAACGACTCAGGCGGCGCAAGGATTCAGGAAGCTGTTGACGCGCTCAACGGTTACGGAAAAATTTTCAAGCGTAACACAATGGCGAGCGGCGTTATTCCGCAGTTTTCCGTAATAATGGGACCGACAGCGGGCGGAGCGGTTTACAGCCCTGCACTCACAGATTTCATTTTTATGGTTGACAAAGAGAGCGTTATGCACATAACAGGACCTGAAGTCATCAGAGCGGTAACAGGCGAGGCAATCACAAGTGAAGAACTTGGCGGCGCAGAAGCTCACAACACTGTCAGCGGCGTTGCTCACTTTAAAGCGAAAGACGAAGCGGAATGCTTTGAACAGGTCAGAAAAGTTCTTTCGTACCTTCCGTTGAACAATCTCGATGACGCACCCGTGAAGGCTACCGGAGACAGTCCTGACCGTGCGGACATTTCGTTAAGGGAACTCGTTCCTGTAAATCCCAACAAAGGCTATGACGTTCACGAAGTTTTAACGAAAGTTTTCGATGACGGCGAGTTTACTGAAGTTCAGGCTGGATTCGCGAAAAATATCGTTACGGGTTACGCAAGAATAGGCGGACGTTCAGTCGGAGTCATTGCGAACAACGCGGACGTTAAAGCAGGCTGCCTTGACATTGACGCGTCAGATAAAGCTTCAAGATTCATCAGACACTGCGACGCTTTCAATCTTCCTGTCGTAACGTTCGTAGATGTTCCCGGATATTTGCCCGGCACAGATCAGGAACGCGGCGGAATTATACGCAAAGGCGCGAAACTTCTTTATGCTTACAGTGAAGCGACAGTACCGTTGATCAGCGTTATCATGCGCAAGGCTTACGGCGGAGCTTATCTCGCAATGAGCAGCAAATCTTTGGGCGCAGATGTCGTTCTCGCGTGGCCTCAGGCTGAAATCGCTGTTATGGGTGCAGAGGGTGCGGCAAGTATCGTATTCAAGAAAGAAATCAACGATGCTGCAGATCCGTCAGCAAAGAGACTCGAAAAGATTGATGAGTACCGTGAAGCTTTTGCAAATCCCTACAAGGCAGCAGAACGCGGCTATGTTGACAGAGTTATCATGCCGGAAGAAACGCGTAAGGCGATTTTCACGGCTCTTGAGAGCATCGTCAGCAAACGCGACACAAGACCCAGCAAAAAACACGGAGTTATTCCGCACTAAAATAAAGACAGGAGGAATTTTGTTATGCATTTTGAAGGACTCTCTGGCGCAGTGAACGTCAGCATCGTAGCGTTCTCAATCGTCTTCGGCGTTCTTTTCGTTCTCACAATGGTAATATTCGGAATGAGAATCTTCGCCGGCGGCGGCGAAAAAAAAAATGATTCAGTAAGTTCCGCTGCTCCTGTCAAACCTGCACAGCCCGCAAAGGCTTCGGGTTCGGACAAAGCGAAAATCGTTGCGGCAATCACGGCGGCTATAATCGAGTTCACTGGAAGTTCAAATTTCAGAATTTTATCCGTTGAAGCTGAACACGGACGCGACTTCTGGACTTCAAGATGGAAGACCGCAGGAATGATTCAGTTAAATTCAAACCGTTTGAACCGCAACTGGAGCAGATAAAAATCAAAAATTTTCCGCTCCTCTAAATAAAAAACCTGAAAGGAGAAATTTTAATCGTGAGTAATAAATACAGAGTTGTTGTTGACGGAACGGCATATACCGTTGAGGTCGAAAGTCTCGGTGCGGGGGCTGCAATGCCTGCGCCTGTTGCTGCTCCTGCGGCTCCTGTTGCGGCTGCACCTGCTGCACCGGCGGCTGCACCTGCTGCTGAAGCCCCTGCTGCTCCTGCGGCAGTAGCTGAAGGTGCTTCGACTGTAGTGGCTCCGATGCCCGGAAAAATTCTCAGTGTTAAAGTCAACGTTGGCGACAGCGTCAATAACGGCGATTTAGTCTTGTTGCTTGAAGCTATGAAGATGGAAAATGAAGTTTTCGCAACGGCATCAGGCAAAGTTACGGAAGTTCGCGTAAAATCCGGCGACAGCGTCAACACCGGCGATGTTTTGTTGGTAATCGCATAATTTGAAATTTTGAATTTTTTCAGCCGTGTTCCCGTTTAATCATTGGGGAGCGCGGTTTTTTTATATATAATGAAAATTTTAATGATAAATGTTGTCTGCGGCATTCGCAGCACAGGAAGAATCTGTACGGATCTTGCGGCTGAACTTGAAACTCAGGGGCATGAAGTCAAAATCGCTTACGGACGTTTTGAAGTCCCCGAAAAATTTCAGAAATTTGCTGTCAGAATAGGTTCGGACTTTGATGTTAAATTTCACGCGCTGAAAGCCAGACTTTTAGATTCGTGCGGATTCGGGAGCAGACGAGCAACGGAAAATTTTATTTCTTGGGTGAAAAAATTTGATCCCGATGTCATTCATCTTCATAACATTCACGGATATTATATAAATCTCGAAATTCTTTTCGATTATCTCAGAACATGCGGCAAAAAAATTATCTGGACTCTTCACGACTGCTGGGCGTTCACAGGGCACACGGCTTACTGCGATGCTTTGAACTGCGAAAAATGGAGGACAGGTTGCGGAAAATGTCTGGGCATAAAAAAATATCCGAAAAGTTTTATTGATCGAAGCGCGTTTAACTGGAAACGGAAAAAATTTTTAATGAGCGGCATTCCCAACATGACGATAATAACCCCGTCTCACTGGCTCGCCGGACTTGTAAAAAAATCTTTCCTTTCAGAATATCCCGTCCGCGTTATTCACAACGGCATTGACACATCAAAATTTTATCCGATGAAAAATGATTTCAGAAATTTTTACGGGCTTAAAAATAAATTTATGATTCTCGGTGTTGCGACTGCGTGGGACGAAATGAAAGGATTGCCTGACTACATTAAACTTGCTGAAAAACTCGGCGAAGATTTTAAAATAATTTTGGTCGGTCTTACGAAAAAACAAAAAGAAAAATTGCCAAAAAATATTTTGGGCATTGAACGGACGAACAGTGTTGAAGAACTTGCGAAAATTTATTCTGCAGCCGATATGCTCGTGAATTTTTCTTATTCGGAGTCGTTTGGTTTGACAAATCTCGAAGCCCTCGCCTGCGGAACTCCTGTTTTGACTTATAACTCAGGAGGAAGCCCTGAGAGTGCGTTGAACGGAATTATAATACAACGCGGTGATGTCGAAGCAGCAGCTGAAGCTTTGAAAAATTACAAAAATCTTTATTTTTGCAGAAAGCCGGACGTTTTTGTTAATCGTTCCGAAATCGACAAACGCAAAACTTTAAGCGAGTATCTTAAATTTTATGATATAAAAATTTAAAATCAGGCGATATAATGAAAAATCAAATGAACTAAAACTCCCAAAGAAAGGAAGAATTAACATGAAATCGTTTATGGACAAAGATTTTTTACTGAACACTGAAACGGCGAAAAAACTTTTTCACGAAGCCGCAGAACACTGTCCCATCATCGACTACCACTGCCACATCAATCCGAAAGAAATTTTTGAAGACAGACACTACGACAGCATAACTCAGGTATGGCTCGGCGGAGATCATTACAAATGGCGTTTAATGCGCTGTGCAGGAGTCCCCGAAAAATTCATTACCGGCGATGCTTCTGACCATGAAAAATTTCTTGCGTGGGCAAAAGTCGTTGGACGCGCAATCGGAAATCCCTTATATCACTGGAGTCATCTCGAACTTCGCCGTTTCTTCGGTTATGATGGAGTTTTGAACGAAAAGACAGCCGAAGAGGTCTGGAATCTTGCAAACGAAAAACTTCATCAGAAAAATTTCGGCGTTCGCGATTTAATCAACATGAGCAACGTTGAGACAATATGCACGACCGATGATCCTGTTGACAGTCTTGAATGGCACGAAAAACTTGCAGCGGACAAAACTTTCAAAACGACTGTGATTCCGGCGTGGAGACCTGATAAAGCAATGAATATCGAAAAGGCAACATGGACGGAATATATCGCAAAACTTTCGGAAGTCAGCGGAATAAAAATTGATTCGTTCGCAAAACTGAAAGAGGCTTTGAAAAAACGCATGGATTATTTTGCGGCTCATAACTGCAAACTCAGCGACCACGGACTCGATTACGTAATGTACACGCCCGCGTTTGACGATGAAATTGAAAAAATTTTCGATGCAAGAATGAACGGGGAAATCCTCAGCAAAGACGCTATAGAAAAATTCAAAACGGCGTTTATGCTGTTCGCTGCACGTGAATATCACGCACGCGGCTGGGTCATGCAACTCCATTACGGTTGCAGACGCGACAACAATCCTCCGATGTTTGACAAACTCGGACCTGACACGGGCTATGACTGCGTTGACAACACCGCACCTTCGACAAAAACAGCGGCGTTTCTCGGTGAACTCGAAAAAACTCACGAACTTCCGAAAACGATTCTTTACAGTCTGAACGGCAACGACAATTCCGCGATTGATACTATCTGCGGATGTTTCCAGAGCGATGAGGCTGTAACGAAAATTCAGCACGGCTCTGCATGGTGGTTTGAAGATCATCTTGACGGCATGACGAATCAAATGAAAACTCTCGCGAGCCTTGGCTATCTTGCCGGTTTTGTCGGAATGCTGACAGACAGCCGGAGTTTTTTGAGTTATCCGCGCCACGAACTTTTCAGAAGGATTCTCTGCAGGATTTTCGGCGAGTGGGTCGAAGAGGGTTTATATCCCGATGACATGGAAACTTTAAAATCAATCGTTGCGGACATCAGCTACAACAACGCAAAAAAATATTTCAGTTTCGCTCAGAAAAATTAAATTTTCATTCTAATTATTGAGATAATATATAATAGAAGGGTAAAAGGTAGAAAATTCTGTTTTCTGCCTTTTGTTTGTTTGAAAAATATTTTTAAAGAAATAAAAGAGAGGAGATAGCACGTTTTCCGCCGTGATTAATATTGCGGCTGTTCGTGCGTTTTTTATGGAGAAATCTAAAAAGCCGTTAATGCAGCTACAGGTCAGTCTGCTCAGAAGGACTTTGATATCAGCTGGAATAATGTTCGCTTTAATTTTTTTTGTGTATTATTTTAAAATTCCTAATCCTAATATGATTCTGATTGCCGGACTTGTGCTGGCTTCAGCTCTGTTCGGTTTTAGCGGAGGTATTGTTGCGTCTGTCATAATGTTCGGCTACACACTGTTCTTTTTCTCTACCGGACATAGTTTCATTCATTTTACGCCGGAAAATATGCAGAAAGTCATCGTATCTCTGGCAGGAATTATTGCGGACGTTTTCTTTGTCTGTTTTCTAAAACAAACAGAGCTTCGGGCGTTCAAAAAAATTGACGCTCTTACAAAAGAACTTAATTTTGAAAATAAAAAACTTCAGCGTATGTATATGACGGACGCGCTCACAGGTATCAGAAACCGAATGGCTTTAATTGATGATCTTGAATTTTATTTAGGGCATGAAATTTCGGTGATGATGGTGGATTTGAATGACTTTAAAATGATAAATGACACGTATGGACATGAAGAGGGCGATCATATGCTCGTTGAGACGGGAAAATTTCTCGTTGATATTTTTGGAGAAAATCACTGTTACCGTTACGGCGGTGATGAATTTCTCGTAATTTTTCCTGACATATCAGAAGCTGACTTCAATAAAATATTCACTTCAATGAATCAGAACAGCATCGCCATCAGCTTATCTGCAGGATATGTACACGCGGTGATGGAAAATATTAACATGCTTCACACGCTTATATCGCAAGCCGACAAAAAAATGTATGAAGTTAAACGGGCACATCAGGCAGCCAAGAAAACAAAAAATAAAAAAAATCAGGAGCAGGAATTTTCTCATCCCCAGCTCCCGATTTAAGATTCAAGATCAAACTCCGTAGCCGAACAGCATCGGAAGCCAAAGACTGATTGACGGAACGAATGTTATTAACAGCAGCGTTATCAGCATGCAGATATAGAACGGCAATGTCGCTTTAACAACTTTTTCCATCGGAAGTTTCGCAACGGCTGAACCGATAAACAAAACCGCACCAACAGGAGGCGTTAATAATCCGATACCGCAGTTCAAAATCACCATAATTCCAAACTGAACCGTGCTGATACCGATTGACTGAGCAACAGGAAGCAAAATCGGAGTCGCTATCAGTATGATCGGTGCCATATCCATGATACAGCCGAGAACAAGAAGAATCGCATTCAGCATTAACGCAATAGCTATCGGGTTGTTTGAAATGCTCGTGATTAAATTCGCAGCCTTCGCAGGAACGTGAAGCACCGTCAGGCAATATCCGAACGCAGCCGAAGTCGCTATCAAAATTAAAACGATTGCCAGAGTTTCAACGCATGTATCAAGAGATTTCCAAACGCCTTTCCATGTGAGCCCTCTGTAAATGAAAACCGACACGAACAGCGAGTAAACGACCGCGATAGCCGCCGACTCTGTTGCTGTGAAAACGCCGCCGACAACTCCGACAACAACGATTAAAATCGCCGCCAATGCCCAGAAAGATTTAGCAAGCTGTTTGATGAACGTTATAAGATTGAATGCTTCGCCTTTCGGATAATTTCTTTTCACTGAAATTACGTAAGAGCCGATCATTAACGAAATTGCAAGCAAAGCTCCGGGAAT
>CAJODX010000055.1:0-6879 GCA_905233295.1 uncultured Synergistales bacterium
ACTCGCAAGTGAAATCAGAAAACTCCCCGCCGCAAGTCCGTCAAGCCCGTCAGTGATATTAACGGCGTTAATCGTTCCTGCCGTCATTAAAAACGCAAGCGGTAAAGCAAGCCAGCCTTCAAAATCATAAACTCCGAAGCCTAAGGACAAATTTCCCCGAATGAAAATCAAAATCACCCATGCCGCGCATATTATCAGCTGGCATTTTAATTTCGATAAACTTTTGAAGCCCTCACTGGTGTGAGTTTTGAATTTCAGCCAGTCATCAATGAAGCCGACAAGTCCGCTCAAAACCGGAAGACTCCAGAAGATTAAAGAGTCAGGTGAAAAGTTTACGCAGAGTGCGACAAAAGACATCGCTAAAAAAATCACGCCGCCCATCGAAGGTGTTTTTGATTTTATTTCGACATCAATATTAACGCCGTAAGTTTTCTGAGCCTGAGTAAGATGTTCGCGCCGCTGGAATTTTATCCAGAAATATTGAAGAATAACGCTGAGTGTAAAAAATAAAACCGCAATAAAAAATTTTTTCATAATAATATAAAAATTTCAGTGAGAGACTTAAAAAATAAAATTTTTAAATTTCTCTCACTATAATGTTTTTCACTTTATTTTTCTGAACGTTCCGTCAGCATTGTAGATGTAAGTTTCCGATTTTTTCGCTCTCGGATTCATAACTCCCAAATCTTTGCCGTTGAGAATCACCTGTGCCGCCGTAGGACGTCCGATAACGACCCGTGCAGGTTCGTCCGCAAGATCCCAATGCATCATTTCGCCGCGTTTCAACGTTCTTCTGAAAACCGGCTGTGTATTGCCGAACGCTACACTGAGCCAAACGTCATTGACAGCGTGAATTTCGAGCGAAGGTTTAATTTCAGGTTCCGGCTCAGGTTCATTGTCTTCAGAAATTTCGGCTTCATCTGAAATTGTTACGTCTTCGATTTCAGTTACACTGACCTCAATATCGCTGGATAAAATATTTTGAGTTATAGTGGCGTTTTTATCGTTAAAGTTGAAAAATTTCAGATTTTTTATGTCGAGTTCTCCGCTAGTGATTGCATACCAGACGTAAGCTCCTGTACCGGCAAGCGCGGCAATGAGGACGAGGAAAAGCCAGAAATGCGAAACAGGTTTGAATCCTTCAGGCGCTGATGTGCTGCTGCCCAGAACGTTCACGACATTTCGAGCCGGAGCTTCTCTTTTTATTGAAGCCGAACTGTCAAGCTGCGCATAAAAATCCTCGATAAGATCTTCAGCTTTTATGACTTTCAAATATGTTCTGATGAAGCCTTTCACATAGACAGGCTCAGGGAAATCCGTATAATCTCCGTCTTCGATGCCGTGAAGATATTCCGGTCTGATTCTTGTTTTTTCAAATACCGTTTCAAGCGTCATTCCGACACTTTCGCGGCGTTCTGTTACAATGCGCCCAAGTTCTTTGAGCGCGTCATCACGTTCTGTCAAAATTCCTGATTTCCTCCTCTATGTCGTGTTTTGCTTTTGCCAGCCATCTGCCGGGTTGTCCGCTTCTGAAAACGGCACTGCCCGTTACAATGACATCACAGCCGGCGTTCACGGCACTGATTATATTATTTTCGTTTATTCCTCCGTCAATTTCAATCCTGTATTTATATTTATGCACGGCACGCAGGCTCACAAGTTCACGGACTTTTCTTAATGAGCCTTCAATGAATTTCTGTCCTCCGAAACCGGGCGTTACGGACATAACGAGAATTAAATCAACATTTTCCAAAATATTTTCGTCAAGACTCATAACTCTGGTTGGAGGGCAAAGAGCAACTCCGGCTTGAATCCCCGCGTTTTTAATTTTTCTCAGAGACTCATGCAACAGATGACTTTCAGTCTCGGCGTGTACCGTTATCGAAGAAGGCTTTTCGTCAATGAACAGCGGCAAAACTATATCCAAATCGTCCGTCATTAAATGAGCGTCAATGAAAGTTTCGGGATACTGTTCCCGAAGAGCTTCAGCAAAACGCGGACCGAAAGATAAATTTTTCACAAAATGTCCGTCCATTACATCGAGGTGAAGCCAGTCAAAATTATTTTCAAGCGAGGCAATCGCGCCGGAAATATTCAAAGGGTCTGCGCCGAGCAGTGATGGAGCTAACAAAACTTTCCGCATTTGAATTTTTATCTCTGCCTTTCCTGCCAGACAAACTCACCGCCGAGATATATGCTGACAACACATTCCTGTGAATAATTCGCGCTGGTGCTGATACTCTCGCCGCTACGTACCTGACGGTTCATAACCTCGCGTTTGCCGTTCGGGTCGGTGATTTCTATTCTTAAATCCATAGGACGTGCAAGGGGCGGAACCTGATAGCGTATTCTCGCAGTCTTTGAACCTGATGCCGGTGTATTTGTATTTTGAGCCTGTGTCTGTGAAGGCTGTGCAGGAGCTGAAGTCTGTGATGTTTTTTGCCGTGCGGCTGCTGTCTGAGTTGCTGACGGTGCAGAGGCTGTTGTGTTTTTCGCGGTTTGCGTGCCAAGGTCGTAATCATCGCCGATAAAAACTTCATCTTCGCCGCCGACTGAAACAGTAACGCCGCGGCTGCTCTCCTGCGTTTGTGTCTTTGCAGGAGTTTCAGAATTTTTTTCCTGAGTTTTTGAAGCCGTATTGCGCGGAGTTGTTACAGTGCCGCCTTTTGAATTTTGAGTTTTCGAGTCAGCGTCAGAATATCCTGCCGGTCTTCGCTGTGTTGCGAGTTTTAATATAACGCCCTGTCCCGGTTTTATTAAAGTTCCAGCACCGGGTCTGGTTTCTATTGCAAGACCTTCAGGCAGCATAGGACTGTACACTCTGTCAACGCCCTGAACTTTCACGCCGCCGGCTTCAAGAACGTTCCTCGCCTCGTCTTCAGTCATTTTATTTACGTCCGGAATAGTTATATTTTCAGCCTGAGCAGTACCCGCCTGCACGAGCAAATCAATTTTCCGTCCCGAAGCAACATTCGCAGGAGCTGAAGGGCTTTGAGCAATGACTGTGCCCGGTTTGACGTTAGGTTCGCTGATTTTTATGACATCGCCGAGAGAAAATCCCTCATTTTTAATTTCTTCCTGAGCCTGTGCGAGAGTCTTGCCTTTTACATCAGGTATCGGGTGAAGTTCGCCGCCCTGACTTACCTGAAGGACAATAACCTGACCTTTTCTTAATTCTTCGCCTGCGTTCGGGGATTGCGCAAGAACTCTTCCTTCCGGCATTGTCGAAGCTACGGGCTCAATCTGAACGACAAGACCGAGGCTTTCAGCTTCAGATACAGCCGTAACAGTTGAGCTTCCGACCAGCTGAGGCACGGCGGATTTATTTTCGGGTTTCAGGAAAATCGTGTAAACGGCGATTGCTCCTGAAGCAAAAATCGTAACGACAACCAGAAAAACAACAAAACTTATAACGCCGCCCTGACGTTTTTTTAATTTCAAGTCTTTTCACGCTCCTCAAAAATTATTTTTTCATAATTAACGAACAATAAAAACCGTCAAGCCATGAGTTACACGGCATTATATAAAATCCGTAAGGTTTTCCCTTTTTGAACGCCGGATTGTTGAAATCAATATCAGCCATTCGTGAAATTTCCGCACACTCAGGGTGAGCAGTCAGAGCTTCTGCGACAACGTTTTCATTTTCCTGACGTAAAAGGCTACACGTGATATATAAAACATGACCGCCGGACTTCACGAGATTTAAGGCACGGTTGAGTAATTTTTTCTGCGTATCTGTGATAGCGTCAAATTTTTTCCAGTTCAGCTGCCATTTTGACTCGGGCTTTCTGTTCCACGTTCCTGAACCTGAACAAGGCGCATCGAGCATTACAAACGAAGGCTGTTCATCAGGCGTAATGACGAGAGCGTCTCCTGTTTTTAATTTCGCCCTGTCTTTTACGTGAAGGCGTTCGAGTTCTTTTTCAGCACTCTTTGAACGTTTTTCGGAGAGTTCCCAGCATTCAAGACGTGAACTTTCATTTTCCTGCAGGATTTGTCCGGCTTTAACACCGCGTCCCGAACACATGTCCAAAATTAAATTTTTTTCTCTGTAAAATTTTTTGACGAGTGAAGCCGCTATTATCGAACTTTCCGACTGAACGCTGCAAAGCCCCTCATCAAAGCCCGGAAGATTTACAGGCAGAACACTCTCGCTGAGCCTTACAGCCTGAGAAATATCGGACTTGAAGAAACGGATATTTTTTTCTTCGAGAAGTTTCAGAAATTTTTCGCTTTCCTGAGTTCTCACAGCCGAATACGACGGCAAAGAAAACATATCGAAAATTTCGTTGATTTCAGCTCTGCTCCATGATTTTATCCATGCTGACAGACACCATAAAGGAACACCTGCACACAAGGCACGGTCATCAAGAGACGGAGATTTTTTCAAATCCGCAATCATATCCGCGCCGTTCTCGTTTATTTTTCTTAAAACGGCGTTGACGAGCGAAATATATTTTTGATTTTCTTTGCTTCTTTTTAATGTTTCAACGATGCCGTTAATTAAAACTCCCTCGGAAAATCTTCGGAGTTCCATAAGACCGCCCGCGCCGGTCAACATTGCCGTATAAACTTGAACAGGAAGTTTTTCTTTGGCTCGGATAAATGTTCCGGTGAGTTTTTCCCAGAGTTCTCTCCGCCTCATCACGATATAAATCAAAGACGAAGCCAGCGAGATGTCCTGAGTTTTCATTTTTTCGCGGTCTGCGAGTTTCCGCAAAGCTTCCGATGCAAAAGCCCCTTTACTTTCGTTTAAAATTTTTAATGCAGCTTCAATTCCGCGCAATTATTTAACGCCTCCGCGAACGTGCGATTAAAATCATTCTGAGTAAAGTCAAAGCCGAAGTCAAAGCCGCCGCAATATAAGTCCATGCCGCCGCAGTCAAAACTTTTTTTGCGCCTTTCAACTCATCAGGCGAGAGTGTGTGAGTCTGTTCAAGCAGATTCAAAGCGCGTGAACTCGCGTTGATTTCGACAGGGAGAGTTACAAGATGAAAAACAAGAGCGGCAGAGAAGAGCATTATACCGACTGTAACGAGCGTTGAGTTAGCCATTAAAAGACCGAGAAAGAAAAGAGGCGTTGAAGCAGTCGTAGCTATATTGACAACAGGAACGATTGAATTTCTTAAAATTAAAGGCGAATACATTTCAACATGCTGAATGGCATGTCCCGCCTCATGTGCCGCTACACCGATTGAAGCTATGCTGCGGCTGCCGTAAACGTCATCAGAAAGATTCAAAGTTTTTTTTGTAGGGTCGTAATGGTCAGTTAAAGAGCCGCTGACGTGATTTATCGGCATATTGCCAAGTCCGTAGAGAGTTAAGAGATTTCTTGCGACACTGTCGGCTGTAACATTTCCGCGAGCCATAACGCCGCTGTATTTTGCGAAAGTGCTTTTGACGCTTGCCTGCGCCCACATTGATAATAATAAAGCCGGAATGACTATAATAATAGTAGGGTCGAGTCCGTATCCGTAACCTAACATAAAAAAATTTCCTCCCTAAAAATCCCAAAAAATTTTCAGCGAGGTCATTATAGCAGTTAAGGGTTAGGAATCAGGAGTTAGGTTCACAAAAAAATTTTTTTCTTATCTGATGAAATTTGTGAAAACGTGTTTTTCATATTCCGGCGCAGGAACGCCTGATTTCTTTCCGGCTTCGATGGATTTCAAAAGCCACGCCATATTTTCGCCGAGAGTTCTCATTGTCTGAAGACCTTCAAGATCCTGCCTGACTTCTTCAGGATTGTTTCCGTGTACGCCGTTCCAGTATTGTGATGCAACAACGGGCATGTTCATTATGGTGAAATATTTATTGAGCCTGTCGAATGATGCTGTAGTCCCCGAACGTCTGCATGACACAACAGCAGCTCCGAGTTTTCCGAACCATCTAGCACCGCCGGAAAAAAATAATCTGTCAAGGAATGCGAGAAGAGCTCCGTTAGGTCCGGCGTAATATACAGGTGAACCTATCACAACGCCGTCAAACTCATCGAGTCTCGCGGTTAATGCACGCACAGCATCATTGAAAACACAATGACCAAGCTCAGAGCATTTATAACATGCAATGCAACCGTGTACTGCCTGTTTGCCGATCCAGAAAAATTCCGTTTCAACACCGTGCCTGTTTAACGCTCCGGCAACCTCAGACAAAGCCGTGAATGTACAGCCGTGTTCATTCGGACTGCCGTTGATTAACAAAACTTTCATTAAAAATTTTCAACCTCGTTTTGTCAAAGATTTGAGTTTACCCCTGCGTGAATTTTATCACTTATCCATATCATAGACGCTGACAATATGCCCGTATTGCGTTCAAGACCGCAAGCACCATAACGCCGACATCTGCAAAGACTGCAAGCCACATGTTTGCAAAACCCAACGCTCCCAGCACAAGACAGATTAATTTTACGCCTATTGAAAAATAAATGTTTTCTTTCACGATGTTTAAACATTTTCGTGAAAATTTAACAGCCTCAGGAATTTTTAACGGGTCATCATCCATTAATACGACATCGGCGGCTTCTATTGCAGCGTCAGAGCCTAAAGCTCCCATCGCTATGCCGGCATCTGCACGCGAAAGAACGGGCGCATCATTGATACCGTCTCCGACAAACGCGGTTTTATATTTTTTCAAAAATTCTTCGGCTTTTTGAACTTTGTCAGCAGGCAATAACTCGCTGAAATAATTTTCAATTCCAAGCTTTTCAGCGACTTCATGCGCAACAGATTCAGAATCGCCGGTGAGCATTACGGATTTTATTCCCATGGATTTTAATTTTTTCACGGCTTCAGCTGAATTATCTTTTATCACGTCCGAAATCACGATATGTCCGGCGTAAATTTTATTTATGGAAATGTGAATTATCGTTCCGTTTTTTTC
>CAJODX010000055.1:6939-10649 GCA_905233295.1 uncultured Synergistales bacterium
TCTTCGCCGTTCACGATTGCTTTGACACCGTATCCTGAAATTTCTTCAACGCTTTCAAGTTTACAATCGTCAGCTTCGTTCGGGTAGGCTTTCCTCAGAGCGTTTGCCGCAGGGTGATTTGAGTATCTTTCAACATGTGCCGCAAGATGCAGAAGTTCATTTTCGCTTCTTAAATCGGGGTGAACAGCAACGACTTCAAAGACACCTTTTGTTAAAGTTCCCGTTTTGTCAAAAATAACGCAGGAAATTTTTGAAAGAGTTTCAAGAAAATTTGAGCCTTTAATCAAAATTCCTTTTCGGCTTGCTCCGCCAAGTCCGGCAAAAAATGTTAAAGGAATGCTGATGACCAATGCGCACGGACAGCTGATAACGAGAAATGTTAGAGCGCGGTAAAGCCATTTTGAAAAATCTCCTGTGAAAAAAGCCGGCACAACCGCAAGAGCCAACGCTGCGTAACATACTGCAGGCGTATAAACTTTCGCGAATTTCGTTATAAAATTTTCGGCTTTCGATTTCCGTGAAGCCGCGTTTTCGACTAAATCCAAAATTTTTGAGGCTGTTGACTCGCTGAATTTTTTTGAAGTTTTTATTTTTAAAACTCCGCTGAGATTCACACAGCCGCTCAAGACTTCTTCGCCGGCACTCACGTCTTTCGGAATACTCTCGCCCGTCAATGCACCCGTGTCCAAGCTCGAATGTCCTGTCTCTATAATGCCGTCAATCGGAATTTTTTCGCCCGGACTTACCGTTATTAATGTTCCGGGTTCAATGTCTTCAGGCTTTACACGTTCGAGTTTTCCGTTGCGTTCGATTACAGCGTAATCTGGGCGAATGTCCATGAGATTTGTAATGCTCTCTCTGCTGCGCTCAGTGGCAAAGTCTTCAAAAAGTTCGCCGATTTTATATAACAGCATGACCGCGACAGCTTCAAGGTAATCTCCGTTATAAAATATCGCAAGACAGAACGCTCCGATCGTTGCAACCGCCATTAAAAAATTTTCGTCAAAAATTTCACGGTTTCTGATGCCTTCAAAGGCTTCAAGCAAAACGTCATATCCGACTGTTAAATACGGAATTAAAAATAAAAACGGTTTTATTTTTTCCGGTGCGTCAATGAAACTGAAAAGAAAAGTTAAGATGCCCGCAGTGATGATACGGGCAAGCGTAATTTTTTGTTCTCTGTTCATTTTTTATTTTCGTATTTTGTGATTCCAGAGAATGTGTTGACTTTTCTGTTAAGTCTGAAAATATATCCGCTCTGGCTTATATTGCGAGGCTTGGTGTCAGTGTCTTTCTGAATGAAACTCACACTGCTACCCGTTCCGATATTAATCGCGGTCATTCCCTTATCTGTCTGTTTTGCCGCTTTCAAAACGTCCGCATCGCTGTATTTGTAATTTTCTTCGTTTTGAGTTTGCGTTTGAGTTTGCTCCTGATTCTGCTGCTGAATATAAAGCCAGTAATCTTCATCTTCGTTTTCGTTAATGTCCGGGCGTGTAGGCGTAGGCTGAATATCATTGTTGTTCGGTGCCGGTGTCGGATTAGACGGCTCAATGGGATTCGGTGCGGGACTTGGCTCATTGCCGCCGCCATTGCCGCTGACTGAAGTCCACGTGTACGTTGCGCCGCTCGCAATATAACAGCCTTTTTCAGCGTCGATTCCTGCTTCGCCGTTCGAGTTTATGCGCTGATTGCCCGCAGTGATATTGAGATTGCCGTTGTTGATGACAACGTAACCGTTTGAGTCAATGCCATCTCCGTTCGCGGATTTAAGAGTAAGAGTTCCGCTGAGCATCGTAAAGACTGAAATATCGTCTTCGTTTACGTTCACCGTATCATCGGGAGCTGTAACAGAGATTATTCCGCCGTCAACGGTCAAATGAAGTTCAGAGCCAAGACCCTCAAGCGTTGATGACGTGATATTGAGAATGCCCGTTCCGTTTTCATCGCCGCATACTGCAAGCGACACAAACGAATAAAACGCTCCGTCCGCCTTATATCTTTTTTTCTGGTCGGAAATGTCAGTGCCATCGACTTTTGTTGCTGAAGATTTCGGTTCGGCTTTCAAAAGTCTGTAAACGTTCGCGCCTGTTACGTTGTTCACAGAGCCGTCAGCTATGATAACGATATTAGCCTGATTTTCAGTGAGCGTGTCAAGAAGATTTTCGCCGATGTCCATTGAAGCCGCCGCAACAGAAGCTGAATTATCTTCTCCGTATTCCGTTGCAGAATCCGTGAAGACTATCGCAGGAGCGACAGTGCATGTTACGGTAACGCCGTTGAGAATGATAACAGCGTCAGCCTCGATTGAAATTTGTCCTGTCCATACGCCTGAAAGAGAATAAATTCCGGATTTCGTTATGTGCAGAACGGGATTGTTATAGGCTTCAGACGCTGAGTGTGTCATTAACTCTTTCACAGCAGAGAGCGATGAACCCTGAGTTATCGGCAGTGTCGCGAAAATATAAGGTCCTGCGTAGTCTGAACCTTTTTCATCGGCTAACTCGTCTGCAACTGAAGATGAATAATACGCGGCGTATTCATTTTCGCCGTCTTTTGTTGTATTTTCAGTCATATATCGAATGTCGCGTGCTATATAAACATCGTTGGTGTTAGCAGTGAAATCGCTTTCATATTCGTAGCCGATTCCGTTTGCAGGGCTTCCGACAATGCTGCCGTAGATACCCTTTGTGAAATATTCATATCTGTAATCGGGGTCGGCGTGCCATACGTATGTGTAGCGCGGAACTGCTGTTGAAGTGCCTGATTTAGTCAAAGTCGCGTAGGTCGTGCTGAGAGTTATATATGTTATATCGCTTTCATCATATTCAAGAGCAGCAACGGAACTTTGATTTTCATTTATCTCAAGGCTGTTGTATTCAAGGAGTTTTCCGCCTGATACTGAAATGTTGCCGCCTGTCTTCCATGTGTCCGCAGTGCCTTTAGGATTGTAGGCGAAGACTACGCGCCCTGTTGAAGCGTTTACGAATGCAAGACTTGAGTTTGTGTCGAACTCTTCGCTGAAGCCGAGATTAAGAGCCGCCTGTGAAGATTCCGCGCCGAGATCTCCGGCAACGTAATATTGAGCGTCTCCCATGCCGCTAATATCCGCGCTGACGAAAATTTTATAGTCGCTGTACATTTCAAGAGCCGGTGAGGTCAGGACTGCAACCTGTTTAACCTCGGCAGTATCGACAACATTCGAGCCTGATAATTCACCGCCGCCGCTCCCGCCAAAAACGGCACAAGCCATTACAAGAAAATATAATGCGCCGGTAATTTTCTTCATATTTTTTTATTCTCCTTTTGAAATTTTTTCTAAAAAAATTTTTTTCGTAACTTGAATTATATGACAAAACAAAAAAAACGACTCTCCCGAATTATGAGAGAGCCGTGAAATTTTAATTTTGAAATTTACTTTACCCCAGTGAAATCGTTATATCTTTCAATAAGTTTGAAAGTATTGCCGGATTCCTTTACGCCGAGCGCAACTCTTTGATCTTTCGTAAGCTGGCTCTTTGTGTCGTTTGTAATCTTTGCCTGATACGTTACTGTTGCAACATTGCCAATCCTATCCGTTTTACTCTGATTGCCCAATCTAAACACCAAATTAAGCAGCGCTACGCTGACGAAACGGATACGATTATGTCGAATTGCTCCAACTGGCTGTTCCTGACGTCAAGAGAAACCGAACTCCTGCGGGAAATCCC
>CAJODX010000056.1 GCA_905233295.1 uncultured Synergistales bacterium
GAACTGCAAGCCATATGTTTCTTCGGACTTGGCTGTCTTTTCGTGAGACAGAATTTCAAACTTGAAATGTTCGATAAAATTCCCGCGCCGGTTCACTGGAGCATATATCTCATTTTGTTAATCGCGAATATTTTCACAAGAGAACAGCCCGGGCATATGTTAATTCACCGCGTCAACGTCATATACGGGATAATATTCTGGTATTCCTGCGCTACAAGTTTTCAGAGCGGCAAATTAAAAAATTTTCTTGTCGGCTTCTCAGCTTTTAATTTCAGCATATATATTTTTCACGAGAAAACAAGTGAATGTGTGAGAAAATTTTTCGCAAAAATTTTTCCGCTGACAACGGGCTTTCAGTTTTTGCTTTTCGTTTTTGTGCCGATGCTGATAATTCTCTATTGCGTAACGCTCAGCGCGATGCTGAAAAAATATCTTCCGCGCTTCTACGCAATCTTGACGGGCAACAGAAAATGAACGTGAAAATTTTCAGAGCAAGATATAAAAATGCTCTAACAGAAAATGCGGTTGAAGTTCAAAAAAAATTCTATATAATTTAACCTCGTTCAGATTTTTTGTTCAAAAAATTTCACGCATTAATTAAAGAATGGGAGGTGAACAAAACAATGGCGGATAACCCTACGATCGCTGAGATTAAAGCCGCTGAAGTTCAAGCTGCCAACGCTGTGCAGAAAGCAAAGGAAGATGCTGCGAAAAAACTCAACAAAGCAGGCGCAGACGCTGAAAATTCTTTGAAGGAAGCACGGCAGAACGCTGCACGTCAGTTCAGAGACAAGATAAAACGCGCAGAAGAAGCAGCAGAAACAAAAGCAGCAGCAACTCTGTCAAAGCGCGAAGGAGAAGCAAAAGATTTTTACGCGAAGCACAAGGACAAGATCCCGGCTGCGGCTTCATTCATAACGGAAGAGGTGATGAAAAAATATGGGAGTAGCCAGGCTTAAAAAGGCGGAACTTTATTATCACAAATCCGTTCACGAACAGATTGCCGCCGCTTTGCAGGAAACAGGCGCATGTCAGATTATCAGCACGTCCGAAGAAAATATTTCTCGCCCTGCTGAAGTCGAAAATCTTATTTCCTGCACTGAAGAAAAGCTCGCCGATGTCCGTTACCTGAACAGGACTTTAACACCGCATTATGTTGATCCGATACCGGCACTCGACAGAATGCTCGGAGAACGTCCTGAAGCAACGATGGCGGAACTTGAAGAGCTTGCGAAAAACACGGATTTGAAATCGGTCTGCGATGAAGTACGCGCAGTCGAACACGAAACAGGAGAGGTCAGATTAAAACTCTCAGAGGCAAAATTAAACGATTCGATTTTGTCTTCACTTGCGTTTCTCGATTATCCCCTCTCGATTTTCACTGAAGGAACAAAAACTGTTACAGCTCTTGCCGGAACAATTAAGCCGGAAAATATCACGGGGCTTAAAACTGCGCTTGGAGATTTTTCAAAACTCGCTCAGGATTCCGAGTTAATCATCGCGCCTTTCAGCGAGAAAGAAAAGCCTTCGGAAATTTACGCCGCTGTGATTTATTCGCGTTCAGTTGAATCCGAAGTACGCGAAGCATGTTCAAAATGCGGTCTTTCAGTGATTGAGATTCCTTCTTCATTCACGCTCACGTCAGCGGAGGAAAAGGAAAAAATTTCCGCGTCAATTTCAGAGCTTGAAGCCAAAGAATCAGCCTTAGCCGCAAAAATGTCGGAGCTTGCAAATGCGAACATGCTGACAGTCCAGAAACTTTCGGACTATTACAACAGCCTTGCAGGACGCTACATCGGTACGGCAAAGAGTGATGAGACTGAATGCACAATGCTCACAAAATTCTGGTTGCCTGCGGACAAAGCCGAAGAGATTAAACTCAAAATCGAAGCTATCAGCCCCGAGATTGATTTAACTCTCGCCGACCCTGCGCCTGACGAAGAGCCGCCTTCATTATTAAACAACGGAAATTTAGTCCGTCCGTTTAATATTCTGACGGAACTTTATTCTTCGCCGACTTACAGGGGTATAGACCCGACGCCATTGCTTGCGCCGTTCTTCTGGATTTTCTTTGGAATGTGCCTTGGCGATGCCGGTTACGCGCTTGTAGTTTTTGGAGCGATTCTTTACGTTTTCAGAAGATACAAAAAAATTTCTGTCGGCGTTAAAGAATTTATCAGATTATTTTTATTCTGTTCGGTTTCAACTTTCATTTACGGCGTAATTTCAGGAAGTTTCTTCGGGAATTTCATTGACAGTTTCCTGCCGTTCTTAGTTCCGCTGAAAAATTCTCTGATGCTTGTTGACCCGATGACGAACCCGATGCAGGTTTTGGGAATTTCGCTTTTACTCGGCGTTATTCACCTTATGTTCGGACTTTTAATCGCGGCTTACGACAAACTTCGCCACAAAGAATTTATTGACGCTGTCGGCAATGATATTTCATGGTTTTTGTTAATCGTGGGACTTTGTCTGTTCGGTGCTGCAGCGGGCGGAATGCTGCCTGAGCATTTTGTTCAGATAGGCGAGGCAATGGCAATTTTAGGAGCTGTGATAATTTTCTTTTACGCCGGAAAAGAGAAAAAGGGAATCATCAGCAAAATTATTTCGGGATTTCTGGCACTTTACGGTTCAACGTCATATCTCGGAGACATTTTGAGT
This sequence comes from uncultured Synergistales bacterium, assembly GCA_905233295.1. Lineage (GTDB taxonomy): Bacteria > Synergistota > Synergistia > Synergistales > Aminobacteriaceae > JAFUXM01. The sequence goes on from CAJODX010000056.1 coordinate 2,662, forward strand.
TACAGCAGACTTTTAGCTCTCGGCTTCGGCTCGGCTGTCATCGGAATGGTCATAAACCTTCTCGGCGGTCTTGCAGCTGATATTCCTTACGTCGGCTGGCTTGTTGCTGTTGTCGTAATAGTCGGCGGACATTTGTTCAGCATCGCGATTAACATACTCGGCTCGTTTGTCCACCCGTTAAGGCTTCAGTATGTTGAATTTTTCGGCAAATTTTATTCGGGCGGCGGCGAAACGTTCACCCCGATGACGCTCTCACAGGAATATATAAATGTGAAGGCGTAAAAGTTTTTTTAATTTAATTTTTTTTCAGAAAGGAAGTAAAAATCATTATGGAAATGTTAGGACTTTCACTGGCAATGTTAGGAGCAGCTTTGGCAGCAGCTCTTGCAGGAATCGGTTCGGCAATCGGAATCGGTGTTGCAGGCGGAGCGGCGGCAGGCGTTATGACCGAAGACCCCAACAAATTCGGCTCATGCTTAATTCTTCAGGCTCTTCCCGGAACACAGGGAATTTACGGTCTTCTTATCGCGTTCTTTGTTCTTAACAAACTCGGACTTCTTGGCGGCGGCGGTGCGCTTGCTGTAACATGGAATCAGGGACTTCAGATTCTCTTTTCATGCCTTCCGATAGCACTTGCAGGCTGGCAGTCAGCAATCTGGCAGGGCAGGACTTCAGCGGCTTCAATCCAGATGATCTCAAAGAAACCTGAAGCAATGGGAAAAGCAATCATCCTTCCCGCAATGGTTGAAACATACGCGGTTCTTGCTCTTCTTGTGAGTATATTAATGCTCATGGGAGTACAGGTAGGTTAAACCGGGCAGGTGTTGAGAAATGGCACTTGCTGATATAAAAAACAAAATCAAAGCCGATTCACAGGCTCAGATTAAAGCAATCGAAGCCGAAAACGACGATAAAGTCCGCGAAATCAGCCGCAAAGTGAACGCCGAGATTAAAGAAGTTCAGGATTCTTATGCCGTAAGACTTGGCAAGGAAGAACCTGAAGTTTTAAGACGGCGCGAAATCGTTGCAGAACTTGACGCAAAAAGAATTGACCTTGGTGTTCGCCAGCGTCTTGTCGGTGAAGCGTTTGACGCTGCATTAAAACAGCTCGTTGAACTTGCTCCCGACAAATACGTGAAGTTCGCCGATAAATTGCTTTCGCAGGCTGTTGCAACGGGCAAAGAAACCGTGTTTGTCGGCAAAAACGAAAAACATTTAGATCAGCGTTGGATTGACGGCTATAACGCGTCCCATAACACGTCATTGACTCTTTCGGGTGAAAAGTTGCCCATCGCGGGGGGCTTTGTACTCAGAAACGACAAAATCGACACAAACTGCTCGTGGGAAATGCTGCTGGCTGATTCACGCGCTGACATCGAGACCGAAGTCGTGAAACGGTTGTTTGCGTAAGGAGGTGCGGCAGTGAGTTATGTCTATACCGTAGCTAGATTACGGGGTATGGAGAATCACTTACTGGACTCGGCTTTCTTTTCGCGCCTTATGGACAGCGCAAATATTGATGACGCATTAAAGGCACTCGGCGAGACTTCATATTCGCAGTGGATTTCGCAGACTGGAACGGCAAATTTTGACAAGGCTATCGACTCTGAAATTTTAGCGGTATGCGACGAATTAAAGAGTTTTGTTCCTGATAAAGAATTGCTCGATATTTTCAGACTGCCTTACGATTTCCATAACGTGAAAGTTTTGCTGAAAGGCTTGTTCAAAGTCAGGGGCGGAGAAACTGAAGGACGCCGCTACGATTTGCTTTCAAAACTCGGTACGATTGATACTGAAGAGTTGACAAATGCAATCGAAACTGAAGAATACGGCTTTTTGCCTTACGGGCTCACTGATTTAATTCCGCAGTGCTGGCAGCTCTGGGACGCAGCGAAAAATGCGCAGGCTGTTGAACTTTTAATAGATCATCAGATGTTCAGAGCTATGCTTGCGGTTGCTGAAGGCTTGAAAATGCCCGATGTCATTCAGTGGGTGAAATTCAGAATTGATGCCGAAAATTTACGCGCTGCTATAAGACTTGCACGAATGAAATATGATGCGGGCAAAGCGTTGACGTTCTTTCACGAAGGCGGCACTATCAGACCTGACGATATGGCGAAATTATTGAACGAGCCGCAGGAAACCTGGAGCAGGATTCTTTCATATACTGACATCGGTGCTGTCTTGAACGCGCTGAATGAACAGGGCGATATGAAAGCGTCATTGACAGACGTGTCGAAAGCTCTTGATGACTATCTGCTCAAAGTCCTTGAGGACGCAAAATATTCGATGGACGCTCCGGCGAATGTCCTTTTGTTTTTGTTGACAAAAGAAGCCGAAGCCAGAAATATGCGCGTTGCGCTGGTCTGTGTTGCAGGCGGTCTTGACCGCGAGTTCGGAAGGAGGCTGTTAAGCAATGGCAGATAGCAAACCTATGGCAGCAATCGGAAGTTACGAAATGGCTTTGCCGTTTCAGGCTGTCGGAGTTAAGAGCGTCATTTTAACGGCTGAAAACAGAAACACATTCGAGTCTGTATTAGAGCAGTTAGCGCGTGAAGATTACGCCGTAGTCTTTATTCAGGAAGATTTGTTTGTAGAATTTGCAGGCAAAGTCGAGGAAATTAACGATAAATATCAGACCAGCGTCCTTCCTGTTCCCGGACCTTCGGGCGCAACGGGTGCAGGGCTTGCTTCAATCAGAGGCAGCGTTGAAAAAGCCGTTGGTATGGATATTTTTGCAGAAAGATAAATATGGAGGCGGGAGATTATAAAAATGCCTGAGAAAAAAGAAATTAAAGGAACCATAGAGAGAATCTCCGGCTCTCTTGTAGTTGCCGGCGGAATGGCAGGCGCAAGTATGCAGGACGTTGTGCATATCGGCGAGCTTGGACTGGTCGGCGAGATACTTGAGGTCAACGGCGACAAAGCGTCAATTCAGGTTTACGAAGAAACTTCAGGATTGATGCCCGGTGAGCCTGTTGTCTCAATCGGAGAGCCTTTGAGCGTAGAACTCGGACCCGGAATAATCGAGCAGTTCTATGACGGAATACAGAGACCGCTTGAATTAATCGAGAAAGCCGCGAACAGCCATTTTATTTCGCGCGGTATCAGCGTTCCTGCACTTGACAGAAATAAAAAATGGAATTTTGAACCCCGCGTAAAAGTCGGTGATGATGTAATCGCAGGCGATATTTTAGGCGTTGTTCAGGAAACCGTAGTCGTTGAGCATAGAATCATGGTGCCCAACGGAGTCAAAGGCAAAATCGCTAAAATCGAAAAAGGCGAACACACTATCGAAGAAATTATCGCTGTCATTGATGACAACGGAACAAAACACGAAGTCAAAATGCTTCAGCGTTGGCCTGTCCGTAAGCCAAGACCCGTTAAGTCAAGACTTGCACCTAATGTTCCTATGACAACGGGACAGAGAGTTGTTGACGCATTCTTCCCTGTTGCTCTCGGCGGTACAGCTTGTGTTCCCGGACCTTTCGGCTCAGGAAAGACGGTCATTCAGCACCAGTTTGCAAAATGGGCGCAGGCTCAGATAGTCGTTTACGTCGGCTGCGGCGAACGCGGAAACGAGATGACAGACGTTTTGTTGGAGTTCCCCGAACTTGATGACCCTCAGACAGGTCAGCCCCTGATGAAGAGAACAACTCTCATTGCGAACACTTCAAATATGCCTGTTGCAGCTCGTGAAGCAAGCGTTTACACAGCAATCACGCTCGCTGAATATTACCGCGACATGGGCTATTCAGTCGCATTGATGGCGGACTCAACAAGTCGCTGGGCTGAAGCTCTCCGCGAGATGTCAGGACGACTTGAGGAAATGCCCGGCGAAGAAGGTTATCCCGCATATTTGGGAACACGTCTTGCAAGCTTCTATGAAAGAGCCGGACGCTGTATCGTAAACGGCAAAGACGGACGCGAGGGTTCTATCACCGTTATCGGGGCAGTTTCACCTCCCGGCGGCGACCTTTCAGAGCCTGTTACACAGAACACTCTGCGCGTTACAAAAGTTTTCTGGGGACTTGACGCAAACCTCGCCTATCAGAGACATTTCCCGGCGATTAACTGGCTTTCAAGTTACTCGCTCTACACTGACAGACTTGACGCTTACTGGGACGAAAAATTTGACGACCAGTGGAGCAGCTTAAGAGTCGAAGCCATGAGCT
>CAJODX010000057.1 GCA_905233295.1 uncultured Synergistales bacterium
GAATATCCTGAAGGAAGTCCCGAACCTGTCGGCTGAACATAGCGTCCGTAAATCCAGCCTTCTTTGCCGCCTGTTATGACGTTGTACCAGATTCCCTGATATTGTCCGGAAGTAACGTTGTATGTGCCTATAATGTCGATTTTGCTGTTGACACTGAGGCGCGTTACTCTATTTGAACTTGTCGAATGGTCTGTCCGAACATTAACGTTGCTGCCTACGACTATACCTGATTTAGGTTCACGTTCGGGCGTAAAGTCCGGCAAAATATTTTCCGCGAGATTCCTTCCGGGGACGGCAATATCTTCCTGAACAGCGATTGCGCTCTGGGAAGGCTGAGAATTTTGTGAATTTTGTCCTGATGTCTGCGCGACGTTATTTTCATTTCTATTCGCGTTAATCACGGCTGTGCGGGCAACGGGCGGAAGATCTCCGGGCGGAAGCTTACGAAGACCGAGCAGGAAATACAATGCTCCTCCGACAGCTGCAACGAGGAAAAGCATACTCAAAAATTTTCTGCCAGTTGAACGTTTGCGTTTTTTTGCACGGCGCGTGTATTTTGAAAATTCCTGATAAGACGATGCCGCCGCGTCAATGCTGCTGCCCGTTCTTTGTCTTGAAGAGTCGAAATCCTGATAATCTTTTCGCGGTTTAACAAATAATTTCGCTGTCTGTGCGCTCATATCATCACCATCGTTTAAATTAAGATTTGTATCTGTATTTTTCACGGCAAAATTTATTTCTGTACCTGTTTCCAATGGAGCAGAAACAGTTCCGCCGATGTTTATTTCGTTGACTTCATTTATTGCCGGTTCTGCGTTTTGAGCTTCGATTAGCTCTTCAGCAGGAACAAGAAGAGTTGTGCCGCACGTCGAACAGAATCTTGCATCACGTGAAACTGTTGCACCGCATGTAGGACAGGTCTTTAACATTCGCCGTCTTAATTTTGGAGCTTCATTATTAACAATATTAACAGCCGGCGCAGTTAAACCGGCATCAAGAACGGGAGCGTTTATGAGTGTGTCCAACTCTGTTTTCGGCTCAGGGTAGCCTCCCTGAAGATAATCTATTTCATTTTCTTCCTGCTCGTAATTTTCGCTTTCATTGCCGAAATAATACTGAGGTGCATGAGACTGCTCCATATTGTCAGGCTTCTCTTCTTCATCGAAAAATAAATCGTCATATTCGTCATGTTTTTCGCGCTTGATGAAAAAACACAACAGCATCGCAAAGAAATATATTCCGCCGTAAAGCCACGTATCTTTTGAAGGCACGCAAAGTCCGGCTGCAATGAAAATAAACAATGCCCCCCATTTGCTTCTATTGAACGCGACTATTCCGCCAATCAGCGCGAATATTGCAGACACGACAGGCAGACACGCAAGAATCGTTTCAGAAACTTCAAACAACGCACCGCTGTTTACCGACAGTGATCCGAACAGCATAAAAACGCCGTGTATTATAGATGTTATTGAAGCACCTAACGTAAGTGCCAAAATCACCCAGCTCATATTTTCTGCTTTCACTCCTTAATTGAATTAAAATTTTTCACCTTTATTATACATATTTTTATTTTCTGCTCCCGCGCTTCTTAAAATTCTGTCGCGAAGTCCCTCGCCTATTCCGAAAGAATCCTGAGGGTATTCGACAATTACGCACGAGAATTTTTCACGCTCAAATTTTCTGAATGCAGCAAAAAGTCCGCGTGCAAAATTTTTTATATCATCGAACAAAATAAAATTTTTAATTTTTATTTCAGGTGCATGAATGCCAACGTATGCAGCGTTGTCAAAATCCGGAAATTTTTCGCCGCATCGCCAGATTATAACCGGAATATTCGGCGCATAATGTCTGTATCTTGTGCCGGGAGATCTTTTTTTGCTCTGTGAATCTGGGACTTCAAGTTTCATTTTCAAAGTTTCTTCAAGAATTTCGCGCGGCATTCCGCCGGGTCTTAACATCAGAATTTTTTTCGGATTCGTTATATCTATGACGGTGCTTTCGATGCCGACTTCAACTTCACCTCCGTCAAGAATCATTTCTATTCTGCCGTTCATATCATTAAAAACGCTTTCAAAATCCGTAGGGCTTGGTCTTCCGCTTAAATTCGCGCTCGGTGCAGCGACAGGAGTTCCTGCGGCTTCGATTAACGCAAGAGCTGTCGGATTGTCCGGCATTCGTATTGCGGCAGTGTCAAGTCCTCCGCGTGTAACGGAGGGGATTATATTTTTTGCCTTCATCACGAGGGTCAATGGTGCCGGCCAGAATTTTTTCATCAAAATTTCCGCAGTTTCATTGACTTCGACAAGCTCATAAATTTTTTCAAAATCCGCAACATGCAAAATCAAAGGATTGTCGGAAGGTCTGCCTTTTGCAGCGTAAATTTTTTTCACGGCTTCAGCATTGAGAGCATCTGCGCCAAGTCCATAAACAGTTTCTGTCGGGAATGCGACAAGACCGCCTTTTTTTATAATTCCGGCAGCCTGTGAAATTTTTTCCGGCTCAGGATTCCATTTGTTAATCTTCGCTATGATTGTCATCGTGAAATTTTGCTTTGAAATTTTCAAGAAAATCCGAAAATGTTCCGTTAATGATTGCTTCACGTGCCTGCTCAGCTATTCGGATAGAAAATCTGAGGTTGTGCCATGAAAAAAGTCTTGCGCCCAAAATTTCTCCGCTCATTGCAAGATGTCTCAGATAAGCCCGCGTGAAATTTCTGCATGCATAGCAGTCGCATTCATCATCAAGCGGTGAAAAATCTTCGGCGTAAATTTTTCCTCTCATATTCAAACGTCCTTTTGACGTGAATACAGTCGCGTTACGTCCGTTGCGTGTCGGCAGAACGCAGTCGAACATATCAACGCCGCGTGCAATGCCTTCAACAAGATTCAAAGGATAGCCGACTCCCATTAAATATCTCGGTTTGTCTTTGGGCATTAAATTATTTAATAATTCAAGTGAATGGTACATTGCATCGTGAGATTCGCCCACTGAAAGACCTCCGATTGCATAGCCGGGAAAATCCAGATTTATAATCTCGTCCGCGCTGCGTTCCCTTAAATCGTCATAGACAGAACCCTGAATTATTCCGAACAATGCCTGACGCGATGAATCGTTATTTTCCGAAAAAAATTTTTTCGAGCGTTTTGCCCATAACGTTGTGCGTTTGACAGCCTCTTCGGCTTTGTCGTGAGTTGCAGGAAATTCGCAGCACTGATCAAAACACATGGCGATGTCAGAACCTAAAATTCCCTGAGTTGTCATTGACCATTCCGGAGACATTATCAGCTGAGAGCCGTCAATGTGTGAGCGGCACAAAACATTTTCGTCCGTTATTTTTTGAAGACGCGCCAGTGAAAAAACCTGAAATCCTCCGCTATCTGTCAGGATAGGCTTGTTCCAGTTCATAAATTTATGAAGACCTCCGGCTTTTGAAATAATTTCGTTGCCGGGGCGTAAATATAAATGATATGTGTTGCCCAAAATAATCTGGGAATTTATTTCGACAAGTTCACGCGGCGACATTGCCTTGACCGTTGCTAGAGTTCCAACCGGCATAAAGACAGGAGTTTTTATCACACCATGCGGCGTTGTAAACTCTCCTGCACGTGCGCCTGTCGTTCCGCATTCGGCTATTAATTTAAATTCAAACAATTTTTATTTGCTCCAATTCAAAATTCCGTTCCTATGTTTCTACTGTAATATATCACACGTTCGGCGAATCAGAATTGTCGCTGACTTTGAAAATATCAACAGAAAACGGCACGTTAAACGCTGATTGCATTTTTTTATCGCCGGTGATAAACTCAACAACGGATTTTTTGAAAGATTTAAAAATTTTAAGGGAGAGTTTATTAAAATTGGCAACACGTAGAGAACCACGATTCAAATTATGCCGTCATCTTGGCGTAAACGTATGCGGACACCCCAAAGCCCTGAAACGTGCAGACGTTAAGAAAAACGCAGCAGCTTCAGCAGCGCGCGCAGGTCAGAAAGTTTCGCAGTATGGTCTCCAGTTAATGGAAAAACAGAAAATCAAAGCCTATTATGGAATACTCGAAAGACAATTCGCAAGATATTTCAACATGGCAAAAAAGAGCGGAGAAATGACAGGCGTTGCTTTGCTCAAGGCTCTTGAATGCAGACTCGATAACCTCGTTTACAGAACAGGATTTGCCCGTTCAATCCGTCAGGCTCGCCAGCTTGTCAGCCACGGACACATTCTTGTAAACGGGAACAAAGTTGATATTCCGTCCTACGGCGTGAAAGTCAACGATGTCATCAGCCTTAAGGAAAAGACACGCACAAACCCGTTGGTTGAAACAAATTTCAATGGTTTCGTTTCGTTCAACGTTCCTTATCTTGAAAAAGACAAAGCGCAGTTCAGTGCAAAATTAATCCGTGAACCTATGCGCGAGGAACTCCCGATTGAAGTAAATGAAATCCTTGCGGTTGAGTTGTATTCAAAATAATAAATAAATAAGAAAAAATAAGAAATTTAGCTCTTATCGAGAGAGGTGGAGGGACCGACCCTGTGAAGCCCGGCAACCTGCCTGAAAAAAATCAGAAGTCAGGTGCCAATATCGGCAGCGTTATTATTGCTGGGTGATGAGAGAGAGAAAAAATTAAAAGAAAGAAATTTCTGTGTACTCTCTGAAATCATCTGGAGAGTACATTTTTTATATTTTAAATTTCAGGAGGCAAATTAATTGGCGGAAAATTTTATTTTTTCATCAGAATCAGTAACCGAAGGACACCCCGATAAAGTTGCGGATCAGATTTCAGACGGCGTTCTTGACGCGATTCTTAAAGATGACCCAATGGGGCGTGTCGCATGTGAAGTTCTCGTTTCGACAGGTCTTGTAGTCGTTGCAGGCGAGATAAGCACGAAAACTTACGTTGATATTCAGAAAATCGCACGCGAAACCATCAACGGCATCGGCTATACAAGAGCAAAATACGGCTTTGATGGTGATACATGCGCGGTTTTAACTGCGATTGACGAACAATCCGGCGATATTGCACAGGGAGTTGACAATGCAATCGAAATCCGCGAAGATTCTTCGATTTCAGAGAGCGACATTGCAAAGACAGGCGCAGGCGATCAGGGAATGATGTTCGGATATGCAACGAACGAAACGAAAGAGTTTATGCCGATGCCGATAGCCCTTTCACATGCCCTTGCAAGGCAACTTACGAAAGTCCGCAAAGACGGAACGCTTTCATATTTAAGACCTGACGGAAAAACTCAGGTTTCTTTGCGTTACGAAAACCGCAGAGCCGTCCACGCAGATACAATCGTTGTATCAGCTCAGCATCACCCCGAAGCAAGTCTTAAAGAAATCCGCGCAGACATTATCGAACATGTCATAACGCCAATCGTGCCGGGAAATTTAATTGACCAGAACACAAAAATTTTCGTGAACCCTACGGGACGTTTTGTGAAAGGCGGACCTATGGCGGACTCAGGACTGACGGGAAGAAAAATTATCGTTGACACATACGGCGGATGGGTTCCGCACGGCGGCGGCGCATTCAGCGGCAAAGACCCGACTAAAGTTGACCGCAGCGGCGCTTACATGACGCGCTATGCAGCTAAGAATATCGTTGCAGCAGGCATAGCCGACGAGTGTCAAATTCAAGTTGCTTATGCAATAGGCGTTGCCGAGCCGGTGTCTTTAAATGTAAATACTTTCGGCACGGCTAAGATAGACGAGGCAAAGATAGTTGAATTACTTCGCGAGTACTTTGACTTCAGACCGGCGGCAATTATTAGAGATTTAGATTTAAAGAAGCCGCAGTATAAAGCGCTGGCAGCGTATGGCCATATGGGCCGCATTGATTTGCCGGTATTGCCCGGCTGGGAAAAGACTGACAGAGCCGAGGCATTAAGAAAGGCCGCAGGGTTATAATTTAATTTATAAAATTTATATATATTTAAATAAGAAGGAGAATGTTAATAAATGAATATTACGAAGCAGACGACGATGGGCGAGATGCTGGACTATGACATGGGAATAGCCGGTGTGTTAATGAACGCAGGGATGCACTGCGTGGGCTGCCCCAGCTCGATAGGCGAGAGCCTTGAAGAGGCGTGCATGGTTCACGGCTTGGACGCTGACCAAGTATATAGCTCTATTCAGGATTATTTAGAGAGCAAGTAATTTAATAATTAATAAAATCCCGGCGGAGATATGAGATGCAATTAATCACAAGTCATTTAAACACGGATTTTGATTCGCTTGCTTGTATGATTGCGGCGCAGAAGCTTTATCCTGATGCGGTGATATGTCCGCCGGGTGCAATGAGCCGCAAGGTGCGGGACTTTATGGCGCATCACGGCCTTAACTGGAAGTTATTGAAGCCTAAGAAAGTCCCGTTGGATCAAATTACTTTAATGGTAGTTGTTGACACGCGGTCGCGGCAGCGTATCGGGCCGTTTGCCGCGCTGGCCGGCCGTCAGGATGTGAAAGTGCATATATATGATCATCATCCGGCGACGATAAATGACATTCCGGCTGAGAAGCTTTGCTATGAGCCGTTAGGCGCTGCAGTCACGATGTTAGTTGAGGAGTTAAGGCAGCGGCGCAAGAGCATCACGCCTGAAGAAGCGACTTTATTTGCGCTTGGAATTTATGATGATACCGGTGCATTGACTTACGAGGCCACGACTGACAGAGACATAGAGGCGATGGCGTA
>CAJODX010000058.1 GCA_905233295.1 uncultured Synergistales bacterium
GGCTTCCAGATTGAAGGCAACGATGAAAATCTTAAAGAATTAAATCTTGACGGCTACAAAAAAATGATTGGCGAGGCGGCTAAGACATATCCGAACTTTAAAGCAGTCGCAACGACATTGAGAACAGTCAGGACTGCAACGGTAAACGACTGGAAAGCAATCTGCTGGGCAGACGGTGAAATTTACATGTCGAAAGCCTATGACGGACTTGAAATCATGGACAGGGTCGGCGGCGGAGATTCTTTCGCTTCGGGGCTTATATACGGCTTAATGACAACGGGCGATCCTGAAAAGGCTGTGAACTACGGTGCTGCTCACGGAGCTTTGGCTATGACAACGCCGGGCGATACGTCAATGGCGAACGTCAAAGAAGTTGAAGCAATCATGGGCGGTGCAGGCGCAAGAGTTAAAAGATAGCTTAAAAAATGAGGAGGTTCAGGAGTTTTTTCCTGCCTCCTCGTGAATTTTCAGCCATTCTTCGCAAGTCAAATCTTCCGCACGAATGTTTTCATCAAGTTTCAATGAAGAAAAAATTTTTTTCCATTCCGAAATTTCAATATTCTTAAATCCTTTAAGATTATTCAGCAACGTTTTTCGGCGATGAGCAAAGCCTCGATGCAGAAGTTCACTCCACGCTGAATTTTTTAATAACCCGAAATTTTTTTCCGCAACGATTTCAACGACTGCCGAGTCAACTTCCGGAACAGGGCGGAAACATTTTCTCGAAACATTTTTTACAATGACCGCTCGTCCCATAGCTTCAACCGTAATGCCTAAAGGATAACGCTCTTTCGTGTCAGGCGGCGCGATGAGCCTCAAGGCAGCCTCTTTCTGGAGCATAAACAAAAAATATTTTAGTCCCTGCGGCGAAAATTTTAATAAATTCCAGATTAAAGGCGTTGTAATATTGTAAGGAATATTCGCGACGGCTTTATCAGGAAAAGGTTTCAGAGATTCATAATCAAAATTCACGGCATCGCCCCAGTGAAGATGAAAATTTTTTTTGCTGCGTTCAAGTTCTTCGAGTTCGGGTTTCAGACGCTGGTCAAGTTCAATCGCGTGAAGACACGAAATTTCTTTTTCAAGAATTGCGCGTGTCAAAACTCCGTGTCCAGGACCTATTTCAAGAACGCAGTCCTGAGAATTTAATCCGGCACGTGAAATGATTAAACTCAAAATGTTTTTGTCTGTTAAAAAATTTTGTCCGAAACGTTTTAACGGAATCATATTTTTGGGGCGAGAACTGTCGCGTTTTTTCCTGATTTTTTCGCTTCTGTCATTGCGTTGTATGCTGCGCCAATGAAATCATTAACTCCTGCATAACTGCCGCTGGCAAGATCTGCTATTCCGGCACTGAGAGCGATACCATAAGATTTTTCACGAATTTCGTTCGCAAGGACAACAGCAGCCGCCCCCGAACAATGCAGCATTATTAAAAATTCATCGCCGCTCCAGCGTGCAATGGCGTTTTTTGCAGAGTCCGATAACGTTCGTTTCATCACTGCCGTAAAGCCGCGAATGGTTCTGTTTCCGGCAGCATATCCCATAGCCTCGTTTATTGCCGTGAAATTGTCGATGTTGAGCATTATCAGACTCAAATCCTCACCGCTCCTCACGGCATCGCCAAACTCATGCAACAGTAAATGTTCAATGCCGCGCCTGTTTAATATTCCCGTTGAAGAATCGAAAGTCAAAATTCTCCGAAGCTGGTCGCGAGTTTTTTTGAACTCCGTAACATCTTCAAAAGTCAGCAAAACATTTTCGGCATCGTTCCATTTGACAGGTGTCGCGTGAACTTTAAGAGTTCTGAAATTTTCGGAGCGTTCTTCGTTTTTCGAGTTGAGAGTTGAATCAAAATATAAATATTCACAGAAATTTTCATTTATAACGAAATCCGAAATACGTCCCTCGACAGTGCCGGAACGTTTTGAAATTATTTTCATAATGCTTGAATTTGAGATAGGTTTGAAAATTTCGATTATATTTTTTCCTGTGAAATTTTTCTGAGAAGACTTTTGAAAAAATTTATTTGCCGCGAGTATCAAGCCTTTTAAATTGACAACGCATGCTCTGAACGGAACGGACTCCAAAATTTCCGGGTCAGTCTGGACAATGGGCTGGGGAATTTTTTCCTGAGCATTATTTTCGGACATTATCCGAACGACAACGCCCTCTATCTTTTGAGGCGTTATGCGCAAGGGAGAGGCTGTAATCTCCCATATTTTACCGTTTTCGTTTATTTCGATTGCTTCGGTTTCTCCAAGACACGCTGAAGTCAGAATGCCATGAAAAGCTCTGTCAAGCTCCGTGATTAAAGGCGGATAATTGCCGCCCTCAGTGCAACTATGCCCGAACAGACGCGCCGCAACAGCCTTGTAGCCGTGAGACGCGTATAACAATTTTCCTTTTAAATTTATGACACAGCAGAGAAGTCCGGGGCAACTGTCGAGAACTGCGCTCCATACGTTCATAATTTTTTAATTTTTTAATCCGGATAGCCGTTCGGATGCGACTTGTGCCATTTCCACGCACTCGCGATTATATCTTCCATGCGTGTTATCTCGGGCTGCCAGTGTAAAATTTTATGAGCTTTTGTGCTGTCTGCAACAAGTTTTGCAGGATCGCCAGCTCTCCGTTCGCCGATTTCGACAGCGATGTCCTGACCTGTAGCCTTACGCGCCGCGTTGATCATTTCCATGACAGAGTAGCCATCTCCGCTACCGAGATTGAAAATTCCGCTTTCGCCGCCGTTTCTTAAATATTCAAGCGCGAGAATATGTGCGCGAGCCAAATCTTCAACGTGAACGTAATCCCGAATACATGTTCCGTCTTTCGTTGGATAGTCATCGCCGTAAACTGTAATGTGCGGACGTTTTCCCAACGGAACCTGCAAAATTATCGGAACAAGATGAGTTTCGTGTCTGTGGTCTTCGCCTATTGTGCCGTCATGCCACGCGCCAGCAACGTTGAAATATCTCAAAGAGACGTAACGTATATCGTAACGCTGACTTACCCATTTCATCATTTTTTCCATGATTAATTTGCTTTCGCCGTAGGGATTTGTCGGGTTAGTCGGGTCTGTTTCCAAAATCGGAATTTTTTTCGGTTCTCCGTAGGTTGCCGCGCTTGACGAAAAAATTATCCGTTTTACATTGTTGCGCTGCATCGCTTCAAGCAGAGAGATCATTCCGCCGACGTTGTTGTTAAAATATTTCAAAGGCTGTTCAACAGATTCTCCGACAAGCGAAAATGCACAGAAATGTATCACGGCTTCAATTTTATTTTCCGTGAAAATCTTATCTAAAATTTTTCCGTCGCGAATATCGCCCTCATAAAATTTCACGTCCTCAGGGAGTGAAGCCTTATGTCCCGTGTAAAGACTGTCGATGACGATAACGTCTTCACCGTGAGCTTTGAAAGCTCTGACGTTGTGAGAGCCTATATAGCCAGCGCCGCCGCATATTAAAACAGCCATTTTTTATTTCCCCTTTTAAAAAAATTTTTATTTTATTTTAATGATGGACGTTAGGAATCGGATTGAAAATCACATCGCCGACTTCCATTGACATATCGAAACTGTTTTTTTTCGTTCCCATGTGCATTTTGTCAGGAACTCGTACTGAAGCTGGTTTTACATCGTCATAGATGCTTGTCCGTGGCTCTTCACTGACTTTCGGCGCGTGAAGTTCCGGAGCATCATCTGTGCCGTGAGCTTCGAGAATTTTTCTGATTGAACTTGAATTAAAATTCGGGTATGCTGCCCACCATGTATCAGAATCCTGAGCGTTGAAAAAAATTGTTCCGTCAGCTTCAGCCGCAGAAAATTTCACGGGTTTCAATTTTTTCTTTGATATGTCAGCGGCTTTTATCCACGCAAACTCATTGCCAAGCCATGCAACACCGCCGGGAGTGTCAAAAATTCCGAGTTCCGAAGCGTGGGCACGGATATAACTGCGGGCTTTTGAATATTGATCTATTGCAATACCGACCCATATTGATTTTTTATCACTTTGAATTTTGACTTCGTTCTGCCAGCCCGGAGGGATTCTTTCAAAAAAACGTACAACTGAATTTACATCGGCGTTTGTTTTGGCGTTAAGTTCAACGGCAGCGACCAGAGAATAAAGTCCGCCGATAATTTTATGACTTTCGCTAGCAAAAACGTCCGAATTATTTTCTGCGGATGCCGGTGATGAAAATAAAATAAAAATCATGAAAAATAAAAAAATTTTTCGCATTAAATTTCACCTGAATTTTGATTTTTTGTCATACCACGTAAGAAGAGAGATTTTAGCTTCTTTTTTAAAGATATGAACCGAATTTTAAATATTCTATCACACAAAAAAAATCCCGACCGTGCAACTTTACACGAGCGGGATTAAAAAAATAAATTTTAAAGCTCAGATAATGTAGCCTGATCCAAAATTGTTACGTTTTCAAGTTCAAGAGCCGAAGCTGCTTTGCCGTTGTCGTTTACTCTGAATATCATGTATGCACTCTCGGATTTTTTATTTCCCAAAATCGCGTACATGTATTCAACGTTGACACCTGTGCTGTTCAGAATGCCGAGAACTTTGTTAAGTCCGCCGGGAACGTTCGGAACTTCAACTGCGAGAACATCTGTGAGACTTGCAACAAAGCCCGCGTCTTTCAGAACGGTTGCTGTGTTCAAAACATCATCAACGATAAGACGGACGATTCCGAAATCGCTGGTTTCAGCGAGTGAAAGTCCGCGCAGATCTATTTTTGCATTCGCGAGCGCCTGTGTCATTTCGTGAAGACAGCCCGGTCTGTTTTCAAGAAAAACGGAAATCTGTTTTACACTCATAAAAATTTTTCCCCTTTCTTAAATTTTTCTGTTGTCGATAACCCGAACGGCTTTGCCCTCGCTGCGCACGATCGTTTTGGGTGCAACGAGCGTAACTTTTGCCTTAAGTCCGAGCATTGATTTCAAACCGTCAACGAGTTCAGCCTGTTTTTTGTTGACTTCGCCGAGGTTGTCCGTGAACATTTCAGGAGTCATTTCAACTCTGACATCAAGAGTATCAGTGTTGTTGACCCTATCGACAATAATCTGATAGTTTGCAGGATAGCCTTTATTGATAAGGACTGTTTCAATCTGGCTCGGGAAGACGTTCACGCCGCGAATGATTAACATATCGTCAGTGCGTCCCTTCAGTCTTGACATTCTGACGTGAGTTCTTCCGCAGGGGCATGCCTCGTGAGACAACGACGTTATGTCGCGTGTTCTGTAACGCAGGAGCGGGAAAGCTTCTTTGTCAAGAGTTGTGAAGACAAGTTCGCCGAGACTTCCCTCAGGCAAAACCTCGCCCGTTTTCGGATCAATGATTTCAGCAACGAAATAATCTTCATTGATATGCATTCCGTGCTGGTCTTCACATTCAAACGAAACGCCCGGACCGCAGAGTTCCGTAAGTCCGTAAATGTCATAGGCTTTGATTCCCATTGTTGCCTCGATGTCGCGGCGCATTGCCTCACTCCATGCTTCAGCACCGAAAATTCCGGCTTTTAAAGGAATATCATCGGGTTTCATTCCCATCTCTTTCATTCGTTCGCCGATGAACGCAGCGTAACTCGGTGTGCAGCAAAGAATCGTAGCTGACAGATCTTTGATGAACATAATCTGTCTGTCAGTGTTGCCTGATGAAGTCGGAATTGTCAAAGAGCCGAGAAGATGACTTCCGCCATTAAGTCCGGGACCTCCTGTGAAAAGTCCGTAGCCGTATGAAACCTGTACAACATCTTCATCAGAGCCGCCAGCCGCAACGATTGCACGTGCGCACATCTCTTCCCAGATGTGAATGTCATGGAGAGTGTAGAACGCTACAACGCGCTGACCTGTCGTGCCTGAGGTTGATTGGATTCGCACGCAGTCTTTCAGGGGTCTGCCCATGAGACCGTAAGGATAAGCCTTGCGCAGGTCATCTTTTGTTAAAAAAGGAAGTTTATGAAGGTCATCAAGAGATTTAATGTCGTTGGGCGTAAGTCCTTTTTCCTGCATTTTTGCACGGTAATACGGAACGTCTTCCCAGACGTGGCGAACCTGCTTCAGAAATTTTTCGTTCTGAAGTTCACGAATTTTTTCGTGCGGCATGCATTCGATTTCCTGCTGAAAATATTTTTTCAAAATAAAACCTTCTTTCTGAAACTGCGGTGAGGAGTCAGAAACTTTTGAATCAGGCATTTTTTCCTAACTCAAAAGCTTTTTTATTAAGTTCAAGAAATTTTGGCGGAACACAGGCTTCAATAGCCTCCAGCCAAGCTTCCTGCTTAATATCTGTGAAATAATGGCTCAGTCTTCCGAGCAAAACGAGATTCACTGCCTTTGAACTTCCAGCCTCTTCAGCGAGCTTTAAACAGTCGAGAGCGTCAACTTTCACGCCGGCGGCTTTTATTTTTTCAAGCAGATTTTCAGGATAAGACATTGCGCCGGTCAAAACGGGCATAGGGTCAATCTGCTGCGTTGACGTTACGATCTGTCCGTCAGGCTTGAGATATTCGAGCCAACGCGCCGTCTCCAAAATTTCAAACGAAACAATAAAATCCGCTTCGCCTTTTTCGACAACGGGAGAATAAACTTTGCTGCCGTACTTGACGTATGTAACGACACTGCCGCCGCGCTGACTCATTCCGTGGACTTCGGAGACTTTTACGTC
>CAJODX010000059.1:0-2488 GCA_905233295.1 uncultured Synergistales bacterium
GTTCTGTAAGCCGTCCCTGAGCCCGACCTCGCAGATTTTAACTTTTGAAGGCAAATTCATCATGGCTTAATTGATTCCGTTCGCGGCAAAATATTTCTTTGCAACGTCAAGGCACTGTTTTGCGTGTCCTGCAACTCCGCGCGCTTGAATTTCCTTCAGGTTCGGAAGCTCAATCGAAAGCGGAATCTCAGGCATGCCTTTGATCATGTCAGCGATCTTTATATCGCCTTCGCCGGGGTAGAATCTTGCTTCACGTGCAGTGTAGAGCATAAGATCGTCTTTGATGTTGTCAAGCACTGTGTCTTTGCATTCCGCACCCTCGGGGGCTGGACCGTCGCAAAGGTGAATGAAATTGAAATATTTGCGCGGTGTTCTTGCAAGCTCTGCACCTGTTACGCCTGCGCGTCCTGCGTGAAGGGTATCGACCATTACGAAAACGTTGTCGCGTCCAAGGTCATCAATGAGCGTAATGTCTTCCTGAAGGTTGCGGACACCTGCCCACGGAAGGAACTCGATGTTGAACTTTAAGCCGAACTCTTTTGCCATATCAGCGACTTTTCCTGCCGTTTCGGTGTACCATGCGCGGTCGCGTGTCCAGACGCTGCCGAGAACGTCAGTTGCGCCGAGTTTCGCAGCTGCTTCAAAAGCGGGCTTGTATTCGTCGATGTCAAGGTCTTTGCGGATTCTTGCAAGCTCGATGTCCATGAGGGGCATGTCATATTCTTTGAGAGCTTTTTTGATTGCGTCAAAGAGTGCGGGGTCTTTCTGCGGCAAAAATTCGGGTTCGCCGGGAAGATGCATCGGTATTGTGCGAAGACTTACGAAGTCATAGCCGGCTTCTTTTGCAATTTTGATCTGATCCATCGGGTTTGTTCCCGGGATTGTGAGATATGCCAATGAAAATTTACGTGCCATTTTGTTTTACTCCTCCTTAAAAATATATAAAGAGGGAATCAGAAAAATTTTTTTCTTTTCTGCTCCCTGCATTTTTTATTTCTTTTCTTCTGCGGCTTTTTCAGCCAGAACAGTCATCAATGTTTCGCGCATGACATCAAGCGGAACAGCTTTGCCGCCTGTCCAGAGCTGAATCTGACGAAGACCCTGATACAGCAGCATACCGAGTCCGTTAATGGTTGTGCAGCCAAGCGCCTTAGCTTCTTTCAAAAATCTCGTTTCAGCCGGATTATAAGTAGCGTCAAAGCAAACCTGCGAAGGATTCAGGAATGATTTATCAACGCAGGTATAATCTTCTTTGCCTTTCATGCCAAGACCTGAAAGGTTCAAAACTACATTGGTTTCTTCGAGAGCTTTCTTTATTCCGGCTTCATCAGCGGCTCTTAACGGAAAGCAAACACCCGGATAAAATTTGTTAATCTCCGCGCTTAATGTTTCGCACATTTCAGAACGCGATGAAAGATAAATTTTTTTCGCGCCTTCTTCAGCAAGTTCGAGACAGACTGAACGTGCCGTTCCGCCGGCTCCGAAAGAAAACATAACGTGATCTTTGATCGGGGCGTTATGTTCTTTAAGATCTCTTACAGCTCCGTAGCCGTCCGTGTTATATCCTACAAGTCTGCCTGCTTCGGTTTTGACGATAGTATTTGACGAACCGATTTTTTTGCAAAGCGGATCAAAATCATCAAGATACTGCATGACCTCTTCTTTGTCGGGCTTTGTAACTGCGCCTCCCAAAAATGTCGGCATGTAGCGAATCCCGTCGATGATTTCTTTCAAATGCTCCTTACCTGCCTCACAGTAACAGTAAACCATGTTAAAGCCAGCCGCCTGATATGCCGCATTCTGCATACGCGCTGAAAACGACTGACCGAGAGGTGTACCGATGAGTGCGATAAGTCTGCTGTTAATATCAATCTGCATCTTCGTGATTTATGGTAACTCGAAATTTTTACTTCTTTTCAGCTGCGGCTTTTTCAGCGAGGATTGTCATCAAAGTATCGCGCATGACATCAAGCGGAACAGCCTTGCCGCCCGTCCAGAGCTGAATCTGGCGAAGACCCTGATACAGCGACATTCCAAGACCGTTGATTGTTGTGCAGCCGACTTCTTTTGCCTCTTTCAGGAAACGCGTTTCGGCAGGGTTATACGTTGCATCGAAGCAAATGTGTTTCGGGTTGAGATATTTTTTATCAACGCATGTGTATTCTTCTTTGCCTTTCATTCCAAGACCTGAGAGGTTGAGAACAACGTCTGTTTCTTCGAGAGCTTTTTTGATTCCTGCTTCGTCAGCAGCTCTGATGGGAACGCAAACGCCGGGATAGAATTTGTTGATTTCTTCGCTCAACGTTTCGCACATTTCCGAACGTGATGAAAGATAAATTTTCTTCGCGCCTTCTTCAGCAAGTTCAAGGCATACTGAACGACCTGTGCCGCCTGCACCGAACGAGAACATTACGTGATCTTTGATCGGGGCTTTGTGTTCTTTGAGATCTCTTAACGCGCCGTAGCCGTCAGTGTTGTAGCCGACGAG
>CAJODX010000059.1:2528-9195 GCA_905233295.1 uncultured Synergistales bacterium
CCGATTTTTTTGCAGAGGGGATCAAAATCGTCAAGATACTGCATGACTTCGACTTTGTTGGGCTTTGTAACTGCACAGCCGAGGAACGTGGGCATGTAGCGAATCCCATCGATAATTTCCTTCAGATGTTCACTGCCTGCTTCACAGTAACAGTAAAGCATGTTGAAACCTGCCGCCTGATAAGCCGCATTCTGCATACGTGCCGCGAATGACTGACCGAGAGGCGTACCGATGAGTGCGATAAGTCTGCTGTTAATATCAATCTGCATCTTTAAGAAACGCTCCTAACATTATGAAATTTTTTGAAAATTTTTTAACGGTGAAATAATTTTATTATTTGAAAGTCTTCAATGCAAGAATAATTTTACTGAATTAAAAAATTAAAAATTTTTTTCTGCAAAAAAAAGCCGTGCCCATAACAAGGACGCGGCTGAAGTTAATTCACATTCCAAATTCCAAGCTCTATGTCTTCTCTCGGAGCATTAGGCTGATCGATTTCGAGTTTTACATCGGAAACATTTTCATCGGAAAATTTATATTTGTCTTTGAGAACGTAAGTTACCTCGATAAAATCCGGCGTTATAAATTCTCCGCAATAATTCACGCTGCCGGTGTTGTTTGCGTGAACGTGAACAGCCTGATGTGTTTGAAAGATTTTTGAAAGCGTTTTCAGCACCTTGTCCATCGTTTCAACGCTATAATTTAACAAATCGTGAAATTCAAGAGCAATCTGATCGAATTTTTTGAGCCAGCCCGGCGGCAAAGAGTTTATAACGTCCCACTCACAGCCTTCGATGTCCATCTTGAGAAAAATTCCCGAAAGATTTTCATGTCCGTTCGCCCTGATAAGATTTTCAAGGGTGTCCATTCTGCGGGAAGGTTTTCCTGCAACGCCAACCTTTCGCCAGTGAAAATGTTCATTCTGAACGGGAAGTCTTTTTATCGTGTGATCATATTGAAAAATTTCGTAGCCGCGTTTCGCAAGTTCAAGATCAAATGAAACGTCGTTCGCAATGCCGAAAGAATACGCCGTTTTGCAAGAAGAAAGACAGCCGGACTCGTCCGTTACAACGACATAGCCGCCGTCTCCGTTGTTTCCAAGTCTTTCGTATTTAAAACCGCCCGCAACTCTGCGGACATTCAAAAGTTCATGCAGCTTTTTATAATACTTGTACGCGGGTCGAGTACCCCCCCCGAAAAGTCGAACAGCATTTTCATTTTGTATGTACGAAAAAATGCTTTCCTGATACGAACGCAGGGCAACGCGATACGTTATATCGTTGTGCCATTTTGCTCTTATTTTCTGAAATAACGATAAAATCATCAGCAGCAGCCTCTTAAATCTTTACGCCTTTTTTAGCAAAAACATCAATGACCTCGCTGAGAGATCTGTAACCGATTTCCTGAGCGATTTCTTTGCCGTCAGCATCTCTGAAAATCAAAGTCGGAACGTAACGGATGTTGTATTTTTTCGCGATGTCGGGATTGTTTTCAAGATAAATATGAGCCGTTGCTATTTTGCCTTTGTACGTCGCGTCAATTTCTCTCATAACCTTTGCCATTTGTTTGCACGCCGGACATGTTTTTGTTGACAGCATCGTTACAGACGGAACAGCCGCGCTCGCTGCGGAACACAAAACGCTCACTAAAAGAAAAGCCGATAAAATTTTTAACGTTAAACTTTTTTTCATTGGAATGCCGCGCCTCTATTCGTTTTGAATTTTGTTAAAAAATATTATAGCAATTTTTGTGAAAAATTTTTGAGATTTAAATTTTTTTAATTTTTTTTCATATCTCTGATTTTTTTCTGAATATGCTATGATTTCAAGAAAATTTTTTTTGAAAGGCATAAATTTTTTTATGAATATAAATTTAAAATCAGAACTGGAAGAACTGCGCGGGCTTGTTAAAAACGTGCAGGACAGCCTTTGACCTCGAAAATTTAACAGCACGCTCAAAAATTCTTTCAGAAGAAACTTCAAAGCCGGATTTCTGGACGGCTCAGGGACATGAAGACACGTTGAAAGAATTTTCACAGGTCAACTCGCGGCTCGAAAACTGGAAAAAAATTAAAGCAGCATACGATGAACTCGCGGCACTTGAAGAAATTTTAAGCGAATCCGAAGATCAGGAACTCGAAGCAGAATTTAAGGACGGAGCAAAAAAACTCCGTAATGAACTTGAACACGCGAGCCTTTTCCTTTTGTTGAACGAAGAATACGACAACGCCAACGCAATTTTAATGATTCACGCAGGCTCAGGTGGTCTTGACTCTCAGGACTGGGCTGGAATGTTATTGAGAATGTATTTAAGATACTGCGAGCGCGAAGATTTTAAGGCAAACGTCATCGAAGCCACCGCCGATGAGGGCGAAGGAATCAAAAACGCAACGGTTATGATTAACGGCTCGTATGCTTACGGATTTTTAAAAGCCGAACGCGGAGTTCACAGGCTCGTGAGAATTTCGCCGTTTGATTCGGCACACAGACGGCACACGAGTTTCGCTTCAGTTTTAGTTTCTCCGGAATTTTCCGATGATGTTGACATTGAAATTAAAAGCGAAGATTTGAAGATTGACACATTCAGAGCAAGCGGCGCGGGCGGACAGTACGTCAACAGAACAGACTCGGCTGTAAGAATAACGCATCTTCCGTCAGGAATCGTTGTAACGTGTCAGAACGAACGCTCACAGATTCAAAACCGTCAGACAGCAATGCACGTTCTGAAGAGCCGTCTTTATGAAATTGCTTTGCGTGAACGCCAGCAGGAATTAAACTCAATCGTCGGCGATAAAAAAGAATCAACATGGGGCAGTCAGATACGCAGCTATGTCCTTCACCCTTACACGCTCGTCAAAGACCACAGGACGAATTATGAAAAAGGAAATATTCAAGCTGTTCTCGACGGAGATATTAATGATTTCATAATGGAATTTCTGAAACAGAACGCCAGAAACGGGAAATAAAATTTGAAAATGAAAAAATTAATTTGCATTTTTCTTTTTACATTAATATTTTTATTTTTCTGCGGCTGTGCGAACGCTGAAAATTTTGTTCCCGAACAGCCAATAATGAAAATAAATGAAATAAAACCGGGAATGTCAGGTTATATCTTAACCGTAACAAAAGGCACTGAACCCGTTAAAATGCCCGTTAAAATCGTTGGCATCGTTCCGCAGAAACCCGACACAGTTATGCAGAACAAAATTTTAATAAAGTTCCTCGGGAAAAATAAACTCGCTCAGGGTATGAGTGGCTCGCCGGTGTTCATCAAAAATAAATTAATCGGCGGCATCCGTAGCGGCTGGGACAACACCGACCAGTCTCTCGCACTTGTAACTCCGATTGAGGCAATGTGCGGAATTTTTAACACGGAAAATTTTTCCTATGATGATGATTTAAAACTTTTCAATCTTTCTGTTGCCGGCATGAACGCAAACTCCGTTTCGGGTTTAAGCAAAGTTTTAGGTTTAAACATCAGTCAGGGTATTTCGACAGGCTCAGGACAGCTTGAAATAAAAAATGAAAAATTCAAGCCCGGCGATTCAGTTGCGGCGATGCTGGTTTGGGGAGACGTTGAAATTTCTGCTGCCGGAACAGTAACAGCGACATCGAAAGACGGAAAATTTCTTGCGTTTGCACACGAATTTCTAAATCGCGGCAAAGTTGCCTATCCTGCGGCGGCGGCGTTCATTCACGAAACTGTTGATAGCTATTCTTTTCCTTTTAAACTCGCAAGCTCCGTTTACATTAACGGGATCATAACTCAGGACAGAGAGTCAGCAGTAGGAGGGCGAACCGGAGTTTTTCCGCAGTCTTTTGAAGCCGAGTTAAGATTCAAAAATCTCGACACCAATAAACAGCATAAATATAAATTTCGTGTCATTCCCGATGAATTTCTGACCGCGAATTTAATCGAGGGAATTTATAAAGGTCTTCTCACTGAAGCTTGGGGACGCAAAGGTCAGGGTACAATGGACGTGAATTTAAGAATCGAAGGCGGAAATATTCAAAACGGATTCGCAAGACGCGATATATTTTTCTCTGATGAAGACATAGCGAACGAAGCTTTAAAAGATACCGCCGAAATTATTGACGCGTACATGACACAGCCTTTCAGCGAAACGATGCCGTCAGGATTTATTTTGACCGTTGAAGCAACAGAAAAGCCGAAAGTCCTGCGTATTGAAGATGTTGAAACGGTTTCAGTAGCAAAGCCCGGCGAAGAAGTTGAAATCAAAGTTAAATTGCGCGGCTGGAGAACGGAACAGACCGAAAAAATTTTTAGATTAAAAATTCCCGAAAACGCTTCAGGAGTTGTTGAAGTCGTTGTGAGGGGCGGCGGTATCAATCCAATGCCACAGACTGCAATCGAAGAAGGACTGAAAGCCGTTGACAGTCTTCAGAGAATGCTCACGGAGTTCAAAGCAGCCGATGCGAATAACGAATTAATCATCGAGTTAAATTCAGATACTCTCGGAGATGCTCTCAAAAAGGCGCTTGGCAAAAATAAAAATGAAAATAATAACGAAAATGAAGATTTTCTGCCCGAAGAGCTTGAATTTCTGAGTGAAACAAAAGAACGCAGAATCAGGGAAGGCAGCCTGAAAATTTTCAGTTCTGATTATGTCATTGACGGTATGATGAAAAGAATAATTCACGTGGAGAAATGAAAATGAACTCAAAGGGAATTTTCATCGTGCTTGAAGGCATTGATGGCTGCGGAAAAAGCACTCAGGCGGCAAGACTTGCGGATTTTCTTGAAAACTCAACAGGAAAAAAGACCGTCAGAACAGCCGAGCCTTTTATTCTTCGCGATTTGATTTTGGGGCGAAAAGATTTAAGTCCGATGTCCGAGCTTTTATTGTTTCTTGCTGACAGAGCCGAACACGTTAATAAAATTATCCTTCCGAACCTCGAAGCCGGAAATATTTTAATCTGCGAACGTTACAGCGATTCAACTCTTGCATACCAGTCGGGAGGACATAAAATCGAATTTTCTCAAGTGAAAAATTTGATTTCGGCTTGCGGATTTCCCGAACCTGACGCAAAAATTTTTCTGGATGTGAACCCTGAACTCGCCTTTGAAAGAGTTAAAGTCCGAAACAATAAAGATGATAAATTTGAAGCTGAAGGATTTGAATTTATGAAAAAAGTTTCGGATTTTTATAAAAATTTGCCGGGCTTTATAAAAATTTCCTGCGGCAGTCTCAATGAAGACGAAGTTTTTGAAAAAATTATTTCCGCTCTGAAGTCGGAGGAATTTTTTTAATGGCAGGGATTCAGGTTAAAAGACGAACCGGCGGACAGCCTTCAGCAGCTCCTCAGACACGAATCGAATCAGGCGGCGGCGGAATGGGACATCACACTGACCCTGCGTCAGCTGTAACACGTTCGGAATTTTCGTTTGATGCCGTGATGGAGTCAACAGAGCTTGAAGATTTGCTTGACCAACTCTACGAACTTTCCGACAGACTTTCAGTGTTTCCCGGCGGGCGTTTGATTGAAGAATACCGCAGCGTTCTGCACGAACTCTTAAAACGCGCTGCTCAGGGAATGAGAATTAAACGCGATATGAGATGGCGCAAGACCGACAGAAAAATGTATATCACGATTGAACGTGCTGAGAAAGCCATGGAGGAACTTGAAGAGGCTTTTATTTACGAAGGCAACAGAACGAAGGCTCTTGCATTGATGGAGGAGATTAAAGGTTGTCTGATCTCTCTGTTAATGTAACGTGGCAGGAAATCTTAAAAGAAACTGAAGCCGGAAATATTCCGCACTGCCGGGCTATTGCCGCGCCGGGAAATTTTCATAATGAAATTATCGAATCTCTGGCAAAAATAATTCTTGGAAACTATCGGGCGAATCATCCGGATTTAATCGTTATCGGAACTCTTGATAAGCCTGCTCCCATCGGCAACACCGACACTATGAATGATGAAGAATATAAAAATTCAACGAGAGGTTTAATCGAAAATATTTTACTGAAACCTTTTGAAGCAAAACGCCGTCTCGGTGTCATAATGTGTGCTGACAAACTGAATAAATCCGCCGCGAACAGTCTTTTGAAACTTGCTGAAGAACCTCCGGCTCATGCGTTTTTGTTATTTTTGATGGAGGACGGAAGATTTTTTTTGCCGACTCTCAGAAGCCGCTCAAGATTCAGCGTGATTTTTTCTCAGAATAAAAAAGAATCGCGCCCGTTGCCGAAATCTGAAGCTGAATGGCTGGAGTGGCTTGCAAAAACCCGAAAAGATGCAGATCTTGAGATGTTTCTGAAAGAGTTAGAGGCATGGGAAAATTTTGCGGTATTTAACAAAAATTTTATTGTCGCTGAAAAAATAGATAGACTGAGAATCACGGCTGAGAAAAAAAATTTATCTGTTCCTTTTCTTTGCGATATTGTCATAATGACGTTAAAAGGAGAAAATAAAAATCTTGAAAATATATTTAACAGTCTTTGGTAAGCCTCGCTACCTAGGGCTTGCAAAAATCAAAGATGATACCGATTTAAATTCAAAATTTATTGTACTCAAGACAAGCCGCGGCTATGAAATGGGAATGCAGGGCGGTGCGCTGTCAGAGAAACAGCAGGAACAATATCAGGACGAAACTTCAAAATTTGAAAATGTTGCTGAGGCTATGCTGCAAAACGTTGAATTTAT
>CAJODX010000059.1:9306-11814 GCA_905233295.1 uncultured Synergistales bacterium
CATGAAACTCGTTGATGTTGAATATATGCTCGACAGAAAAAAAATGTTTTTTTATTTCACTGCCGAACAGAGAGTCGATTTCAGGTTATACGTCAGAGATCTCGCGTATGTCTTCAGAACCCGAATCGAAATGCGTCAGGTCGGGATTCGCGATGAGGCTCGAATACTCAAGGGAATTTCAACATGCGGTCGTCCGTGCTGCTGTAGCTATTGGTTGCGAGGATTTTCGCCAGTCAGCATCAGGATCGTTCGAGAGCAGCGTTCCGCATTAAATCCAACAAAAATTTCAGGACTTTGCGGGCGTTTGATGTGCTGTATGTCCTACGAGAAAGAATTTTATTCGGAGCTTTGGTCAAAATTGCCCGGACCGGGGGCAAAAATAAAAACAGAGCAGGGAACTTTCGTTCTTGAAGGTTTAGACCTCGGCAGGGAACATGTGAATATAAGATTTCCGAACGGACGTTTAGTTTCGGTTGCTATTGAAGAGTTTCCGGATTTTCAGGAAGCTGTTTTAAAAGGCGAAGAATGGGGCGAGGATAAAGAGCTTGCCGAAAAGAAAAAAGCCGCCGCCGCACGTGTAGCAGCTTTGAAGGAACGTTCTCTGCGCAGAAAATCCAGCTTCAAAGTCAATGCCGTGCCGCTCAAGCCGAAAGTTGAAAAGCTAGAAAACTCTGAAAAAAACGAAAAGCCTCAGAAACAAAAAGGCAAAAATCAGAATGCAAAGCGAAAGACGCGAAAAAAATCTGGGAAAAAAGAATCTTAAAAATTTTTATGATGAGAAGTGAAAAAATCACTCCTCATTTTTTTAATTTGGATATGTCAATCGTTCAGAGGTTCTTTTTTGGGATATTTTCAGAAATTAAATTTACCAAAAAACGGTGCAAAGCCCCTAGCTTTAGCTATTATTGTGATGATTTATAATATAAAATAACCTCTGAATTTTTACAGAGGCTATTTTTCGTTTTTTTCTTAACTTAATGACATTGTTCTATAAGCGAGGGTAGTTCACATTTCGTTCGCGATAATGTCATCGAGCGTCTGACGTCTGGCAACAAGACGCGCCTGTCCGTCTTCAACAAAAACTACGGCGGGTCTTTGAAGCCTATTGTATGAACTCGACATGCTGAACGTGTAAGCTCCTGAGTTATAAAGCGCGATAACATCTCCTGCTTCGAGTTTTGGAAGTTTTGCATCGTCAATCAGAATATCGCCCGATTCGCAGCATTTGCCGACAACTGAAAATTTTCTGCCTTTGCCCGGCTCAATGATCGGTGCTTCAATGTCGCTGGCTTTCACGGCATCGTATTCAGCCTGATAGAGAGCGTAGCGCGGATTGTCAGCCATTCCTCCGTCAACGGCAATATATGTGAGTTCGGGGAGTTCCTTTACGTTTTCGACTTTGTAAAGAGTTATTCCGGCTTCCGAAACAACCCAGCGTCCTGGCTCAATGATGATCTTCGGAATTTCAAGCCCGAATTTTTTGCAGTTCTCATAAAGCAGTTTCATCATCGGATCTGTAAAGTCCGCACATTTCACAGGGTTCATTGAAGGATTCATAACAGCTCCGAAACCGCCGCCGCAATTTAATTCACGTGTTGTGAAGCCGAAAGATTCTTTTAACTTTTTCACGAGTTCAAGAGTTTTTTCAAGCCCTTTTACATTGTCATCAGGATCAAAGAGCTGCGAGCCGACATGAAAATGCAAACCGCGAAGATCAAGATTTTCGCTCTGCATTGCGTATTTAATCGAATAATTCAGCATTGAACCTTCTGAAATATCAACGGGCAAACCGAATTTGCTGTCAGTCGAACCTGTTGCGATATAGGCGTGAGTATGTGCGTCAACGCCGGGTGCAACACGTATTAAAATTTTTTGTTTAATGCCTTTATCACGCGCAAATTTTTCGATAATTTTTAATTCATCGGGGTGATCGACAATGATTCTTCCGACATTTGAACTGACTGCGAAAGAAATTTCCTCATGGCTTTTTGCATTACCGTTCATCTCGATTTTTTCCGGCGGAAAATCTGCCTGTAACGCTGTGTAGAGTTCACCGGCTGAGACAACATCAAGCCCAAGTCCTTCGTTTTTAACTATTCTCGCCATCTCTTTAATTAAAAATGCTTTGCCGGCATAACGCACCATCGTATTGTCCCAGCGTTCCATAAAAGTTTCGCGGAGTTCACGGCAACGTGATTTTATTATTCCGGTGTCAAAAACGTATAACGGAGTTCCGAAATTTTTTGCAAGTTCAAGGCAGTCAACGCCACCCCATGTAAGTTTTTTCATTATAAAAAATCTTAAAATCCTTTCTCATGTTATTATTTTCAAGATTATAGTTACTCAAAACATATAAAAATATAAAAAACATCAATTTATGCTATGAGTTTTACAGTATAAACTGCTGGAGTACTACACACCTCTATCAAGTCCGCATTTTATTGCATTCCTGACTACTTTTTACATCTGCACCTTTTCTGTCGGCCCGTCATAGTTCATCTAGTCCAG
>CAJODX010000060.1 GCA_905233295.1 uncultured Synergistales bacterium
CCGCACCTGAAGCTATCCCGAGCGTGTAGGGTTCGGCAAGAGGATTTATCAAAAGAGCCTGAAGAACAACTCCGGCGGTACTCAAAAGCCCTCCTGTGAAAATCGAAGATAAAATGCGCGGAAGTCTTACTGAACGAATAATGACCGACTGCGGCGAAGAATCAGACTGAAACAAAAATTTAATCACCTCGGGCAAAGGAATTTTCCATTCTCCCGAAGTGATTCTGAAAATTGAAATAAAAATTAAAAGAATGAAAAGAAAAGTTTTTTTCTTAATCAACAAGTTCACGAATTTTTTTCACGAAATCTTTTGCGATGTTTTCATCTTCGCCAAGTCCGACAAGATATGCCGAAATATTTTCATAGCCTTTTGACTTCAAGATATTGAGCCAAGATTCTTCATCTTCTTCACCGGCTAAATCGTTGTTGGCATGATCTCCTGCAACAATCATCAAAGGCGAAAGAACGAGTTTTTTAATTTCCGGGTGTCTTTTCAGATTCGCGGCAACGTCATCAATCTCCGGTGCAGCCTCAACAGTTCCCAAGAAAAATCTTCCGTAAAGTTTTTTGTCGAGTTCAACCTGCAGCAGCGAGTAAAGCGCGTTCGCAAAATGTTCCGGCGTTCCGTGTCCCATTAAAATGATTCCTGTTTCTTTATCTTCGAGCTGTTTTTTGAAACGCGAAATCAAAATCTCAGCCATTCGTTCACAGTCTTTTGAACTGTTCATAAAAGGCTTTCCGAGTTTGAGCTTATCGAAACCGTATTTGCCTTTTAAAACTTTGAACGCTGAATAAACATTTTTAATCTCGTCATATTCTTCGCCGGGAATAATATGCGTAGGCATAATATAAACGTCTTCAAAGCCTTCATCGTTTAATTTTGCGAGAGCCTCAACAGGATTTGAAATATTTTCGTTAAATTCTCTTGCGAGTTTGCGACGGATTATGTTTGACGTGAAAGCTAAACGGACTTCAAAATCGGGAAAAGAATTTTTTGCGGCGTTCACGAGATTGTCAATAGCCTTTCGGGCTTCGGGCATTGATGTGCCGAACGAAACGATTAAAATTGCCGATTTTTCTTTTTCTTCAGCAAAAGACACTGACGGACACAAAAACAGAGAAAGCAAAATAAAAGCGCATAAAATTTTTTGCATATTCAAACAATACTCCCTGGGAATTTTTTTTATTATTATACGCCTGAAGGGAAAAAAATCACTAGTCATTTTGAATTTCTTTTATTACTTTGCACGGGTTGCCGGCAGCAAAACTGTTTGCGGGAATATTTTTTGTAACGACGCTTCCAGCCCCGATAACGCTCCCTGCTCCTATCGTTACGCCGCCTGAGACCGTAACATTTGA
The DNA here is from genome assembly GCA_905233295.1 of uncultured Synergistales bacterium. Lineage (GTDB taxonomy): Bacteria > Synergistota > Synergistia > Synergistales > Aminobacteriaceae > JAFUXM01. Next base: position 1,360 of record CAJODX010000060.1, read on the forward strand.
CGCAAGCCAGCAGTTGTCTTCAATCACGATTGGACGGGCATATTCAAGGATTATTAATTCGCCGTCAGAATTTTTTCGGGGATTCCGTTCTTTGAATTTGAGCGGATGAACAGGCGTTAAAAGAGAAACTCCCGTTCCGAGCATTACGTTATCGCCGATTTTCACCGGACAGACATCAAGAATCGTTGTATTGAAATTCGCGTAAAAATTTTTTCCGATGAAAGTGTTCAAACCGTAATCGAAATAAATCGGACCTTGAAAATAAATTTCGTTATCGTCAAACGCAGGCAACAGCTCTTTGAGAATCGCGCATCGTGTTTCTTCATCAGTTTCAAAAGTCTGGTTAAACTGAGTGCAGAGTCTGTGAGCCTTATGACGCAGTTTTACAAGCTCAGGGTCTGCCGGATTATATAAATCGCCGTTAATCATTTTTTCAAATTCAGTCATAAAATTTTTCATCTCCATTTTTGTTTCCATTTTAGCAAAAAACGACATAATAACCTAACTTTAAACATAAAAAAATCTCTGAGATTTTTCAGAGATTCTTTTGTTTTTTAACTTGAAAATGTTAAATTTTTACGCGCTTTTTGCCAGCACTTCAACTTTTTCGCCCTTCTTAATGCACTTTGCCGGACATTTTTCAGCGCATTTTCCGCACTTGATGCACTTCGACTGGTCTATTACAGCTAAGTCGTTCACCATTTCAATGGCGTGGACAGGGCAGACTCTTGTGCAGAGCGTACAGCCGATACAGCCTGCTGAACATACGCTCTTGACCATCGGTCCTTTCCAGTGCGAGTTACAAGCTACAACGACATCTGCAGCCTTCGGAATAAGCGTGAAAATTCCCTTTGGACACGCAGCAACACAAGCTCCGCAGGCAACACAGTTGTCAACGTTGACTTTCGGCAAACCGTCATCGCCCATTGAAAGAGCATTAAAATTGCAAACACTGATGCAAGTTCCAAGACCTATACAGCCGAACGGGCATGAATTGGGTGAACCGCCCGGAATCGTTGCGGCACTCCGGCAATCTTTTATTCCGTCATAAATTAACTGGCGCGGTGAAGCATCTTTCGTTCCTTTGCATTTAAGGAACGCTCTCATAGGCACAGATTCACCTGCTGCGACTCCCATGATTGAAGCAATTTTTTCCGCAACAGGCGCACCGCCGACAGAACATTTATTGACAGCCGCACCGTCATTCACAACTCCTGAAGCATAACCATCGCAGCCGGGATAGCCGCAGCCTCCGCAGTTTGCACCGGGCAAAGCAGCTCGAATCAAGCCTATTCTCTCGTCCTGATGAACCATGAAAACTATTGAGGCTATCGCAAGAAGCACTCCGAAAACTCCGCCCATTACTCCCATTAAAACAAGGGGCGTTACAAATACGTGCATTATATCCATTGCCGAGCCTCCTTATTTAATAATTCCTGTGAAGCCCATGAAAGCTATCGACATCAAACCCGCCGTTATCAGAGCCATTGGCAGACCTTGAAGACTTACAGGGATTCCTTCGTTGTCTTCGATGCGTTCACGGATACCAGCCATCAATGAAATAGCGAGCAAAAATCCTAACGACGAGCCTAAAGCATTGACGAGTGCCGCCGCAAGTCCGTAGCCTTCGTTCATATTCAAGACTGCAACACCGAGAACAGCGCAGTTTGTCGTTATCAACGGCAGGAAAATTCCAAGCGACTTGTAAAGAACGGGATTTAATTTTTTCAGTGCAAGCTCAACGAACTGTACAAGAGCCGCAATGACTAAAATAAACGACAGCGTATATAAATATTCAAGATGAAGAGGAACGAGAAGATAATTATATGTCAGCCATGTCATCAAAGACGCGAGGACAATAACAAACACGACCGCCGCTCCCATTCCCTGAGCAGTCTTTAACTTCGAGCTTACGCCCATAAACGGACAGCAGCCAAGGAATCTTGAAAGCAAAATGTTATGAACAAAAATCGAGCTTATGAAAAGCAAAACTAATTCAGTGAAAGTCATTACGCTTTCGCCTCCTCACATTCGGCTTTTTCTGTTTCGTTTTTGCCGCAGAATTTTGCCATTGCACAGCAACCGCAGCCGGAAGTTTTTGCTTCAGCCGGTGTCGCGCCGAGACCTTTTGCACGCGCCTGAATCGCTCTGAACGCTCCCATGCAGCAGCCGAGAATGATAAATCCGCCGGGTGCAAGAACGATTAACATAGCAGGCTCAAAACTCACGACGGGCATTCCGAACCACGTACCGCCGCCGAAAATTTCACGTACAGAGCCTAAGAACATCAGTGCTAGTGTAAAGCCCAAGCCCATTCCTACGCCGTCAAGAGCCGATTCAAGAACACCGTTTTTTGACGCGAACGCTTCAGCACGCGCAAGAATGATACAGTTGACAACGATTAACGGAATGAAAATTCCAAGCGATTTATTTAATTCAGGCGCAAAACCTTTCATTAAAAATTCTATGACCGTAACAAAGCCGGCAATAACGACAATAAAAATCGGTATTCTGACTTCATCGGGCACCATTTTGCGCAAAAGTGAAATGACTGCGTTCGATGCAATCAAAACGAACGTTGCCGCAATTCCCATTCCGAGTCCGTTCGCAACACTGGTCGTAACGGCAAGCGTTGGGCAAAGTCCGATACACTGAACAAATGTCGGATTTTCAGCTAAAATCCCGTTTGTGATGATTCCAAATTTACTCCGGCTCAATTTTTATTCAGCCCCTTTCAAATTCCTGTTCCAGTATTCAACTGCGGCATTAACTCCGCTTGTTACGGCGTTCGATGTGATAGTTGCGCCTGAGATTGCCGCGATTTCGTCAGCTCCCGAAGCCGCGCCTTTAACAACTTTCAAAGGCAGGATTTCTTTGTCATTGAACTGTTCATAAAACTCAGGCTCTGTTGATTTTGCGCCAAGTCCGGGAGTTTCTGAATGATTCAAAATGTTGATTGCCTTAACTCCTCCGTCTTTTGTAACGCCCACGATGAACGTAACGATACCGCCGTAGCCTTTCGAGCCTACGGTGATGCACCAACCTGCAAGACCGTTTGTGTCCGTGCCTTTCTGAACGTCAGAGACAAATTCATCTTCTTTTATCTCAAAAGTTTCAAAATTTTCTGCGGCTGGCATAACGATTCTGAATGCTGCGTTGCGTGCTTCCTGTTCAACTCTCGCGATTGCCTGAGAGGTGTAATGCTGAACGACTCCCAAAATCAAACCTGTTACGGCTGTTACCGCGAAAAGAGTTCCGCCTAAATGAAGAGCTTTTTTAATATTTGCATTCATAATTTATTTGCCCCCCGTTCTCTTGAAGAAATTGCTTTTCGGTGCGCCCAAAATTCTCGGAGCTGTGTATTTGTCAATCAGCGGCACTGCTATGTTCATAATTAAAATCGAGAATGAAACTCCTTCAGGATAGCCGCCCCACGTTCTGATTAACGCTGTTAAAAGTCCGCAGCCGAATGCGTAAATATATTGCCCTTTCGCGCTCATCGGTGAAGTCGTGTAATCTGTTGCCATAAAGAACGCTCCGATTAAAAGACCGCCCGTGAAAATTTCAGCAGTGAAACTCCCGTGTCCGAACAGAGCGGCTAAAATTGCAGCCGTTGCGATATAAACAACAGGAATCCGCCACGAAATAATTTCTTCCCAGATTAAATAAATTCCGCCGAGAATTAATAAAACCGAACTGACTTCGCCGATACAGCCTCCCATGTTGCCGACAAGCAAATCCCAGCAGGAAATTTCCACAGCCTTTCCGGCTTTCATTGCCGCCAGAGGAGTTGCGCCTGACATTCCCTGCACTGTCCACGTTGTCATAGATGTTGGCCATGAGATTAACATCATAGCGCGCGCGGCTAACGCAGGGTTGACAATGTTGCAGCCGATACCGCCGTAAAACTGTTTTACAACGATAATTGCGAAAATGCTTCCGCATACAGCCATCCATAAAGGCATTGTCGGAGGCAGATTATATGCGAGCAGAAGTCCTGTTACGACAGCGGAAAGATCTCCAAGCGTTGTTTTTGTTTTCATTACGCATTTCTGCCAGATCCATTCGCTTACGATACAGGCGATAATACACGTCGCTATAACGGCAAGCGAACGAAGTCCAAGAAAATAAGTTCCGGCAATTCCTGCGGGAAGCAAAGCAAGAATCACCGATGCCATTATCCCGCGAGTTGAAAATTCCGAATGAACGTGCGGTGATGTTGATACTGTTAGCTGTGTTGACATAGTTATTTTTTCGCCTCCGCTTTCTCTTTAGCAAGTGCCGCAGCTTTTTTCCTTGCTTCATTGATAGCCGCCTTGCCGTTCTTGTAACTCTGAACCAAATGTCTTGACGCAGGACACGAATACGCGCACGAGCCGCATTCGATACAGTTCATTCCGCCGTGAGCTTCAAATGTTTCATAGTCGCGTTTTCTCACAGCGTGGTCAAGCAGAGTCGGTTCAAGATGCATCGGGCAGGCTTCAACACATTTCCCGCAGCGCAGACACGCACTCTCTTCGGCAATGTAAGCAAGTTTTGAAGTCAAAGCCAAAATTCCTGACGTTCCTTTTACAACGGGAACATCGACCGAACGCATCGCAAGACCCATCATCGGACCGCCGGCGATAATCTTCAAAGGTTCTTCCCTGAAACCTCCGCAGGCATCTATTAATTTTCTGACTGAGATTCCGAGCGGCATCTGTAAATTTTTCGGCTCATTCACTGCATCGCCCGTTACGGAAATAACCCGTTCGGTTAAAGGCAGACCTTCTTCAATCGCTTTGCATATCTGCCACGCTGTACGTGTGTTGAGGACAATACAACCGACATCGGCAGGCAGAGCAGGAACTAAAGGAACCTCCTGACCGGTTACGGATTTTATTAACATTTTTTCCGCGCCCTGAGGATATTTGACTTTGTGCGGCATAATTTTGATTTTAGGATTTTTGTTATGTTCGGTCATTGTCCTGATAGCTTCGGGCTTATTATTTTCGATTGCTATGACACCCTGAGCGTTCGGGAAAATTTCAAGAGCATACTGAAGACCTCTGATAATCTCGTCAGGGCTTTCAATCATAAGTCTGTTGTCGCAGCTTAAATAAGGTTCACATTCAGCGGCATTGACAATCACCCATTTAATAACTTTATCTTTCGGCGGCGAAAGTTTTACGTGTGTCGGGAAACACGCTCCGCCGAGTCCGACTATGCCTGCACTGCGAATCAGTTTCACATAATCAGCGGCTGAAGGTTTATGTCCAAGCTCTTCAAGCAGAGACGGAGCTTTTTCGTA
>CAJODX010000061.1 GCA_905233295.1 uncultured Synergistales bacterium
TAAAAAAAAATTAAAATGACAGGAAAAGGACACAGACTTTCAACAACGGCAATAATTTTAGGCGCAACAGGTTCGCCTCTCGCAGCTCTCTTTAGTCTTTTCGGCTCAACGTTTCCAGACTCTTCGGAATATATAATTTTCGGAAAAAAACGAAACCGTTGGCACAGACGCTGGACTCACTGGTTTGTTCCATGGATTTTGCTTGCGTATGTCTGTTTCAAAAGATCCGGCTGGATAGTCCCGAGACTTTCAGCTCTTGTTGACGGGCGCAACGCGCATTATGACCTCTGGGCTTGCGCAGGATTCTGGATAATGGGCTGTCTGCTTCATATTCTTGAAGACGCGTGGTGCGGAACGGTTCCGTTTTTAAGACCATGGAAACGCGATGTCGGGATTCACGTTTTTCATATGTCAAAAAAAATCGGCGAGATGAGCCGCGGCGAAAAAAATTTTGTTTTATGCTGTGTCGCATTGTCATTGTTTGCGTTCAGCGTAAGATTTTTCACGGTTGAAAGCGCGTTGGATTTTCTGAAAATTTTGTGGCAAAACATTTAAATTTCTATACCGAAAGGCGGTAAAAGGAAACCAGTACGGGCGTCAGGAAGAAGTTTATCAATGCGAAGACTGCAGTGGATGTCCATATGCTTCAAAATGTAAGAAGACTGATGACATTATCAATAGTAGTATAATGGTAAATGAAAATGTTTTGTGAATTCTCCTCTGTTCGATTTTCACCGCAATATCTTTTAATTTTTCGGGTGCTGTGCTGCTGACTGAAATCAAAATTTCATCGCCTGTATTTTCGTGAGTTTCAATTTTATCGTTTATGGCGATATCGGCATCGGCAAGAGCTTTAAAAATTAAATTTTTCCCGATATCGAAAGCCGCGCGGATTTTTTCGTTTGTTTTTATCGGTCCCGGAATATTCATCGACAATGAAATTAACGGCGAATTAAATTCATCGGAAANNNNGCATTTGAGCTAAATTAATTTCAGTGCCTGTCATTGAATTAAAAATTCCCTTCACAAAATTTTTGTGCAGATAATAACACAGCCGCGTCTTGACAAAAATTTAAGTTTAATATAAGTTTATATTATCAAACAAAATTTATAAAGATGGAAAATTATTAATGAACTGTAATGACGCGGACATAATTTTAAAATTCATGGAATATGTCAGACATGCTGACACTGAAATTTTTATCAGAAGCACGCTGTTTTGTTTTGGCGCACCAACTATAAAAGGCATAAAGGCGGCGTGTTTAATAAATTTCCGGCGGCATAAAAATGAAAATATGCGGGGCTTATGGCTTAAAAATGCTGACAAATGGCTTGAACCGCTCGGAGTCCGATGGATTTTATTGAACGAACATAAAGAAAACGCGCTCGTTCTGATATATCGAAGGGAGCTGCTGGCTTGTGCGCTCGGTTGCACTGAAGCCTGTGAAATTTTGAAATCCTGCGGCTATCCTCTCGGAGATCTTGATGCGTGTCTAAAATGTCTGCGGAAAAAAATCTGCGGTGATTTTCCACATGAGATCGGACTTTTTCTTGATTATCCCCCGGATGATGTCAAGTGTTTCATGGAAAACAAAAAATGTAAAAATCAACTTCGCAGCGGTTACTGGAAAGTTTACGGCAACGTCAGAAAGGCTCGCCGGACTTTTAAAAAATACCGCCGTGCGGAGTGTGATGCAGCCCGTTTGATTTTGTCGGGCATATAAAAATTTTTAACGGAGGTTTTTTATTATGGCAAAAGTTTTAATAGTCTATGTAACAACGACAGGCAACACCGAAAAAATGGCAAACGCAATCGCAGAGGGTGCAAAGGGCGCAGGTGCGGACGTAACGCTCAAGACGGTTGGAGATGCTTCAGTTTCAGAACTCGCGGGCTATGACGTTATCGCTTTCGGTTCGCCTGCAATGGGTGCGGAAGTCATTGAAGAAGCGGAGATGGAACCTTTCTTCACTGACGCGGCAAGTTCACTGAAAGGCAAAAAAGTCGCAGTGTTCGGCTCATATGACTGGGGTGATGGCGAATGGCTCAGAACATGGGAAGGTCGCTGCAAAGAAAACGGTGCTGTCATTGCCGCTGAAGGACTCAAAGCCCATCTTGAACCTGACGATGACGCTCTGGCTGAATGCAAGGCTTTCGGTGCAAAGCTGGCATAAAATACACGCTAACACAAAAAAAGATCTCCTGCAATTTTCAACAGGAGATTTTTTTTTGAAAATATTTTTAATACCGAAATACACGCATGGCTAATTTCAATACGCGTGTTATAATTCGCAGCAAATAAATTAATTTTCATTAAATATTTTTTCGATAATTTTATTTCTCTTAGTGTTTTATATCACTGGAGTTTGTCGCAGAATTGAAAAACCTTTATCGCTTTTGCGTGGATCGAAATAAATATATATCTATCAAGGGGGTATATTCTGAAAATGATTAAACTTTACGATGAAGGCGTTTACCTCATCAACGGAACGAAGGTTGTTCCCGAAAGTCAGGCAGGCACTCAGTACAACAAAGCCGAAGCAAAGAAAGGCACAATAGCTTACGGCATTCTCAAAGCACATAACACTGCTGACAATATGGATCATCTTCGCATCAAATTCGACTCGATGGCAAGCCATGACATTACTTTCGTAGGAATCATTCAGACGGCAAGGGCTTCAGGAATGAAAAAATTCCCGCTTCCCTATGTTATGACGAACTGCCACAACTCGCTCTGCGCAGTCGGCGGCACAATCAACGACGATGATCACTATTTCGGTCTCAGCGCGGCGAAAAAATACGGCGGAATTTATGTTCCTCCTCACATCGCAGTCATTCACCAGTTTATGCGTGAAATGTTCGCGGGCTGCGGCAAAATGATCTTAGGCTCAGACTCGCACACACGTTACGGCGCACTCGGAACAATGGCAATCGGCGAAGGCGGCGGCGAACTTGTCAAACAGCTCCTTCAGGACACCTACGACGTAGCATATCCCGGCGTTGTAGCGATTTATTTGACCGGCAAACCTGCTCCCTACGTTGGACCGCATGATATAGCTCTTGCAATCGTCAAAGCAGTCTTCAAAAAAGGCTATGTCAAGAACAAAGTCATGGAATTTGTCGGTCCCGGCGTTGCTTCAATGACCACTGACTACAGAAACGGCGTTGACGTAATGACGACAGAGACAACGTGCCTTTCATCAGTATGGAAGACGGATTCCGATACAAAGGCATTCCTTGAGGAACACGGACGCGGCGGAGATTACAAAGAACTCAACCCTGCCGATGTTGCGTACTATGACGGCTGCGTAGAGATCGATCTTTCGACAATCAAACCGATGATCGCGCTTCCTTTCCACCCGTCAAACGCTTACGAAATCAGCGAACTTTATGCCAACCTCAAAGACATTCTCGCCGAAACAGAGAAAGCCGCTGACAAAGTTGCAGAAGGACGTGCGCATTTCACGCTCCTTGACAAGGTAACGCCGGACGGAAAATTAATGGTTCAGCAGGGAGTCATCGGAGGCTGTGCAGGCGGCAACTACACTAACGTTGTCGAAGCTGCTCACGCTCTCAAAGGCAAGACCTGCGGATTTGACGAGTTCTATCTCAGCGTATATCCGTCATCACAGCCCGTATTCATCGACTTAGACCGCAAAGGCTTCTTAGCTGACTTAATGGACGCTGGTGCAGTAATCAGAACGGCATTCTGCGGACCTTGCTTCGGAGCAGGCGACACACCGGCGAACAACGCTCTTTCAATCAGACACACGACAAGAAACTTCCCGAACCGCGAAGGTTCAAAGCCCGGCAACGGACAGATGGCGGCAGTTGCTCTCATGGATGCACGTTCAATCGCAGCAACAGCGGCAAACGGCGGTAAGCTTACATCAGCTGAAGATATGGACTGCTGGGGCGATATTCCTGCCTATCATTACGATGACAAGGCTTATAAATCAAGAGTTTACTGGGGATTCGGAAAAGAAAAACTCGACAGCGAAATTAGATTCGGACCGAACATTAAAGACTGGCCGGAACAGGAAGAACTCGCAGATAATATTTTGCTTAAAGTTGTCTCAAAAATTCTTGACGAAGTTACAACAACAGACGAGCTTATCCCGTCAGGCGAAACTTCATCATACCGTTCAAACCCGCTTGGACTTGCTGAGTTCACTCTTTCAAGAAAAGGAAGTCCAGAAAGTCGAATACGCAAGACTTAAGGGCGAAGATCCTGCGAAAGGCGAGTTAGCTGAAGTCTATGCGGCGATTAAGACAATCCCCGGACAGGCTGGCGTGAAGTCAATGGACATCGAGTACGGCTCAACGATTTACGCGAACAAGCCCGGCGACGGCTCAGCACGTGAACAGGCTGCAAGCTGCCAGAGAGTTCTCGGCGCACTCGCAAACATCACTCAGGAATACGCAACGAAACGTTACCGCTCGAACTGCATGAACTGGGGTATGATCCCGTTCCATCTCAAGGGCGAACCGAATTTTGAAGTCGGCGATTACGTTTACGTTCCCGGAATCCGCAAGGCTCTTGACGATAACGCGCTCGGCAGCATCAAGGCTTACGTCATCAAGGGCGGCAAAGTTGAGGAGATTGAGCTTTACATTCAGGACATGACCGAAAACGAGAGAACAATCGTCAAGGCAGGCTGCTTAATCAACTTCAACCGCGACAAAAAGAAATAAAATTTCAGGCAACACCGCTCCCGCTCCCTCTTTGAAGTGGTTCGGAATACACTCGGAGAGCGTAGCGCAGAAAGATCCGGCTCACTCTTCTGTTGCATCGGGAGTTTTTCATAAAAAATAAATTTCAGAAAGGAGTTTTACCCTATGGGCAAAATTAAAATGGCAAACCCCATCGTTGAGATGGACGGCGACGAAATGACGAGAGTTTTATGGAAGATTATCAAAGAAGATCTTCTGCTCCCGTTTGTTGATCTCAACATGGAATATTACGATTTAGGTTTGCCTGAACGCGACAAGACCGGCGATAAAGTAACATGGGAAGCCGCTGAAGCAATCAAGAAACATCACGTCGGCGTAAAATGCGCTACAATCACACCGAACAAACAGCGCGTCGAAGAATACAACCTTCACGAGATGTGGAAATCCCCGAACGGCACTATCAGAGCAGTGCTTGACGGAACAGTTTTCCGCGCACCGATTTTAACGAGCTGCATCAAACCCGTTGTCAAAAACTGGAAGAAGCCCATCACAATCGCAAGACATGCATACGGCGATGTCTATCGCGGCACTGAATACAGAGTTCCGGAACCCGGCAAGGCTGAGCTGGTCTTCACAGGCAAAAACGGCGCAAGTTTCCGCGAGACTGTTTACGACTACGAATGCCCCGGCGTTCTTCAGTCAATGTACAACAAGGACACGTCGATTAAATCATTTGCACGTTCATGCTTCGAGTATGCCCTTTCAACGAAACAGGATATTTGGTTTGCAACGAAAGACACAATTTCAAAACAGTATGACCAGACTTTCAAGCTTCTGTTCCAGGAAATCTTCGAGACTGAATACAAAGCGAAATTTGAAGCGGCTGGAATCACATATTTCTACACGTTAATTGATGACGCAGTGGCACGCGTTATGCGTTCGGAAGGCGGATTCATCTGGGCTTGCAAAAACTACGACGGCGACGTTATGAGCGACATGGTTTCAACTGCGTTCGGCTCACTCGCAATGATGACGAGCGTTCTCGTTTCACCTGACGGAAACTTTGAGTACGAAGCAGCTCACGGAACAGTTACGAAACATTTCTACCGTTACCGTGATGAAGGCAAGATGACTTCAACGAACCCTGTTGCAACGATCTTCGCATGGAGTGGCGCACTCAGAAAACGCGGCGAGCTTGACGGCAACGATGAACTTGTCGAATTTGCTAACAAACTTGAAAAAGCCACTATCAGCACGATTGAAGGCGGCGTAATGACGAAAGACCTTTCAGGTCTGTGCGAGGGCGTTGTTCCTCACGTTGTTGATTCAAAGGAATTTATTAAAGCAATCGCTTCAAAACTGTAAAAATTTTTCACGCGTTATAATTTTTCCGTAGGAGTTTTTCCTGCGGAAATTTTTTTTGCTATTTTAATTGAGGGGAAATTTAATAATGAAAAAATTAGGTTTCGGATTAATGCGTCTGCCTGTGCTTAATCCTGAAGATCCTGCAAGTGTTGATGTTGAACACTTGAAAAAAATGGTCGATTTATTTCTCGAACGAGGTTTCACTTATTTCGATACAGCGTGGATGTATAACGATTTTGAAAGCGAAAACGCAGCTAAAAAAGCTCTTGTTGAAAGACACCCGCGAGAAAGTTTCACACTTGCGACAAAACTTCATTCGGCTTTTTTTAAAACGCTCGAAGAAAGGGACAAAATTTTTAACACTCAGCTTGAAAAAACGGGCGTGAAATTTTTCGATTATTATCTTCTGCATGACATTGAAGACGCAAGTTTTAAACAGTTTGAAAAATTCGACTGCTTTAATTGGCTGCTCGACAAAAAAGCAAAAGGGCTCGTGAAACACGCAGGATTTTCTTTTCACGACACAGCCGAACTTTTAGACGAGGTTTTGACAAAACATCCTGAAATGGAATTTGTTCAGCTTCAGATTAATTATCTCGACTGGGAGAACGAATGGATTCAGAGCCGTAAATGTTACGAAGTCTGCGTAAAGCATAACAAGCCCGTCATCGTTATGGAACCCGTGAGAGGCGGAACTCTTGCGAAAATTCCTGAAGAGGCTGAAAAACTTTTCAAAGCCGCAGAGCCGGGACTTTCAGTTCCAAGCTGGGCAGTAAGGTTCGCTGCTTCTTTGCCGAACGTTATGATGGTTTTATCGGGAATGAGTAATCTTGAACAGCTCGACGACAATACATCTTATATGAAAGATTTCAAGCCGCTGACTGACGAAGAGAAAAAACTTTGCCTCAAAGCCGCCGACATCATCAACTCGCAAATCGCAATTCCGTGTACGGGGTGTTCGTACTGCACGAGCGGCTGTCCTCAGGGAATCGCAATTCCGCAATATTTTTCGCTTTACAATGACATAATGCGCGAGGACATGGAACAGAAAGGCTTTTCCATAATCTCCACGAAATACAATGTCCTTGCTGAAAAACACGGAAAAGCTTCAGACTGCATATCCTGCGGTCAGTGCGAGGGAATTTGTCCGCAGCATTTGCCGATTATTAATAATCTTAAAAAAGTCGCGGAACGTTTTGAAGTTTAGGCTGTGAGGGTTCACAATTAAGCGTAAAAAAACTATAATTATTTTCGTGAATTTTAAAGGAGTTGAATTTTTTTAAATGGAAGAAAGAGTTTTAGAACAGGAAAAAATTGACTGGGGACGCGCTCCTGCTGACACGCCGGTCTGCGTTGAAAAAGAAATTTATCTGCGCGACATCGTTCAGACTATTCTTGACGGCTTTGAAACTCCAGAAGACGTTATGTCGGAACTTTCGCTCACGGCTGACGATGCAGGAACGGAAGAAATTCCAGCGATTCTTGAAATTTTTGTGCCTGTCATCAATGCCTGGAAGTCAGGTTCGTGCGGAATGGGCTGCGCGGGCTGCACCGGAAGCTGCGGCGGCTGAAAAGAACAATCGGGCAAAATGCGGCACGAATGGTTATTCAGGAAATCGAAGCACCAGCAGACAGGAAACCCAGCGTTCAGCATTTGACTTTTTCAACGCTGCTTTCGGAACGCGAAAGTTCCTAAAAAAACAGGAGCAGGAAAAAAATCCCTGTCTCCTGAACTTAAATTAAGCTGAAAATTATTTTTGCGTCAACGAATTTTATTAAATACCCTGCGAACAATCCTGTCATTACAGCTCCTGCACTCAGCAATAAAAGCGGAATTTTCATGTTCCAAGACAGACGCAGCGGATAAAGTCTCGAATAATTGAAATCATCGCCGGGGAAAAACGCGTCTGTAACTATCGGCAATAAATATCCTGCTGTCAGCAACGCGCTTATCATTAAGACAATCACGCCCGCAATACCAAGACCGCCGAGATTCAATGCACCTGATGCCATATACCATTTTGCCGTGAAGCCGCCCGTAACAGGAAGTCCGATTAATGAAACCGAAGCAAGCGCAAAACATGTCATTGTAACCGGAAGTTCTTTGCCTACACCCCGAAGCTGATCAGCGTAATGATAGTTAGCTCCCTCAAGCGTGAAATAAATTACAACTCCAGCACTCAAAAACAAACAGCTTTTTGCCGTCGCATGTGCGGCAATCTGTAAAACAGCTCCCGTTATACCGTCGGAATTTAACAGCATCATTGCGAATACAACATAAGAAACCTGACTGACTGATGACCACGCGATTCTTTTTTTCAAATGCTTTTCAATAAACGCCATCATTGAGCCTGTGAAAATTGTTAATAATGCCATTGATAATATTGCAGTCTGAACCCACGTGCCGCGTAAAAAATCATCTCCGACAACGTAATAAACAACTCTGAACATCGCAATGACTCCCGCCTTTGTGATTAAGCCCGAAAGAACCGCGCTCGCAGGTGTAGGGGCAACAGGGTGTGCAGTCGGAAGCCACGCATGTAATGGAACAAGTCCAGCCTTCGCACCGAAGCCGACAAGAGTTAAAAATGTTACGATTAAAATCATGTCTCTGCTGTTTTCTGAATTTATCCGCGCCATGTCCAGAACTCCGCCCGGCGTAAAGTCCATTGAAACTCCGTAAACCTGAAAGAAAAAAAATCCTCCGAGTGCCAGTGCCGCGCCTGTCAATGAATATAAAAGATATGAAACTGTCGCTCGGATAGCTTCACGCTGCTGCGAGTGCATTACCAACGGTAAAGTCATAAAAGTCATCAGCTCGTAAAATAAATAAAGAGTCAGCAGATTTCCAGCACAGGCAACCCCGATCAAAATTCCGAAAGTCGAAAGGAAAAACGCGTAAAATCTGTCAACAGGAGGACGGCGTTTCAAATATTCAAATGCGTAAAGAGTTACAAGAGGCCATATGAACGCAACGAGACACGAAAATGCACGCGCAGGATAATCGAATCTGAATGCAATCGAAAGATTTTCAGTAACGCGCCACAGCGTTATTAATTCTTCGTTCGTCATAAAAGCCGCAAAAAAAGTTATTATCGAAGTCGCAAATGTCATAACGCCGACATATATGTGCCTGTCTTCAAAAATCGGACGCGAAAATAATGCAAAGCCCGTTACAATAGGAAATAAAACAGGAGTTAAAGTCATTATCGTGTTGCTTGTCATTGTAAAACGTTCACTCCTCTCGTGATTAATCTGAGCAGAGGCATGCAGAACAAACCTAAATAAAAATTCAAAGCCAGAAACACGAACATTGAAAATTTATATGAAATCGGCGGCTCTGAACTCTGAAAATTTTTCTGTCCGTCTTTGTTGCGTGTCAGAATGACGATAACCGCCGGAACATAATACAAAGCGTTCAGCACTGAACTTGAAGCAAGAGCAACAAGCGAAAAAATTATGAAAGGATGTTCAAACGATGCCATTGTCAAACTCAATTTTGAAGCAAATCCCGCAAAAGCCGGAATGCCCATCATCGAACATGCTCCGGCGATTAAGCCCAGACCTGCCCATCTGTTTGCATAAAACGTTCCCATGAGAGCGTGAAGATTTTTTTTATGCCCGGCGGCACTGCTCAAACCTCCGGCAGCTGTGAACAGCATCGGCTTGACACATGCGTGGACGATAATGTGAAGGCACGCGGCTGCAAATCCGGCAACAGTGTTAAGACCGATACCGAGAAAAATATAGCCGACCTGTGCGACTGAAGACCACGCTATCATTCGCTTTATGTTAGTCTGTTTCAGAGCGTGGACAGACCCCATTATCATCGCTATAATTCCAAGAATGAAAACCGCGGTATCCATTCTCAAAAAATGAATCACATCAAGTCCGAAAACGCGGTAATAAATTTTTATTAAAGCAAAAATATGTCCCTTGAGGACAAGTCCTGAAAGAATCGCGCTTGAAGCATTCGTTGAAGTTCCGTGAGCATCGGGAAGCCATGACGCAAAAGGATAAAGCGCGCTTTTAACTCCAAGTCCGACAGTAATAAAAGCCAGAGCGACGGTCAAAGGCATCAAATATTCTTTCGTTATCATTAAAACCTGAATCGCATTGTGCATATTCTGCATCAGCAAATGCCCTGTCAAGTCATATAACAGGCATATCGCTATCATAACAAGACCTGAGCCGACAAGACTCATTATTAAATATCTCAGAGCCGCACGGACCGTTCCGGCACTCTCTTTCACTGCGACAATGGCACACGCCGCTATTGTGTTGATTTCAATAAAAACGTAAGCTGTGAATAAATCGTTCGTGTAAGTCAAAGCCAGCAGCGAAGCCGCCAACAAATTCACGAGTACACAGAAAATCTNGCTGTCGATGAAAAATTTCCCGTTAAAGACAGCAACATGGCTATGCAGAAAAATAAACTCAAAACCGCTTCAAGAGGTCCCGCCCGAAGCTCGTTGCCCCACGGTGCCGGAAAATGTCCCATGGGGAAATTAAAAGTCAGACTTTGCCCGCCGGACGTGAGCGAATATAAAAGGAAAGCTGACAAAAACGCTACAAAGGCGATGGCGTAACAGGAAACTTTTTCTGGAAGCCTTTTTTTCTGCGGCAGGAGCGGCGTTACGATAGCCGTTATCATTAAAACAAAAATGCTTATGAAAGGAATGTTAAACGCAAACAGATTTATCATACCAGAACGTCCTCCTCGGCATTTTCGATTGTCGTTTCAAGCTCAAGCTGCTCTTCGGTCATTTTTAATAACGCTTCATCAATGTTCAGCGTTCCGTAATTTTCATAAAGTTTCAAAGCCAGAGCCAGTGAAAACGCTGTTACGCTGACACTCACGACGATTCCGGTTAAAACGAGTCCGGCGGGAACAGGATTAACATACAACTCCGAAGATGTGAGCCAGCCTCCCGAACCGTTTTCGATTAAAATCGGAGCGGCGCGTCCCTCAACGTAACCTTTTGCCGCAAGAAACAAATAAACGGCTGTGTCCATGATATTGAGTCCGATGATTTTTTTTATTAAATTTCTTTGCATCAATAAATTTGTCATTCCAATGCCGAACAAAATGACCGCAACGGCTTCGTAATGATTCAATAACAATTTTCCGAGCATGATTTACAAATCTCCTTTGCTGAACAGCGCGTAAAACGTGTAGAGAGTTCCCGCGACAATCAAGCCGACACAGATATTAAGCGGCAAAATTAAACCTGCGCTCAGAATATTTCCGACCGTACCTTTGGGAATGATTGAATAAAAATGATTCGCGCCCGTGAAAAATGAATAGCCTTTTGACAGAGCGTAAATCATTAACGCTGTTGAACTTGAGATTATGAAAGTTCTTTCGTTGAAAAATTCGTGAACACGCTCAAAGCCGTAAGCGTTAGCCGCAAGGATTAAGGCTGTACTCAAAATCGCGCCGCCCGAAAAACCTCCGCCCGGAGTTAAATGTCCGTTGATGACAACAACGCAACCAAGCATCAAAATTGCCGGAATCGAAAGAGATGCCACACCGCGCAGGATAGGCTCTTCAAAAGGAGATTCGCGCCGCGGAAAATTCCCGTCCGATTTTAATGACGGAGCATTTTTTATTTTATTTCGCCTTGAAGCCCCGAGCATCATCAGAACGCTGACAGCAGCAGTAAATAAAACAGCAGACTCTCCGAACGTATCGAAGGCTCTGTAATCCAGAATCAAACCTGCAACAATATTTTGCGCGCCTGTTTCATGTCCTCCGTGTTCAACGTAACGGCGAATGACTTCGTTGTTAGCAGGATTTCTTTCGTGTCCGAACGGCGGAAGCTCAGCAACTGTCGCGAGCAGAAGACAAACTATGACAACGCATGTTAAAATGCTCAAGCCTGAATATAAAACTGCAAAAATATGAAGTCCGTGAATTTCGAGCCATTGTTCGTAACGTTCCTTTAATGTTGCCTCGTGAAAACGGGAATATTTGTCTTTCGGCTTTTGTGTGAAAGGTAAATCCGGCGGAGGTTCGACAGGAATGACTTCATTTTCAGGTCTGGGACCGTTGCCGAAAACCCAGTTAAAAAAATTTTTCCAGACTATTTTTAATTCCCTGTGCAAAATAAAAAATCTCCTTTCTTAAAAATTTATTCCGACACATTGTTATATGTGCCCATATCCATTACATTTTTGACATGTCCCTGAACCATGACAACCGTTTCATCCTTTATCCCAAGTCTGCCGCGTCCGAAGAATCTCATATTGCCGCAATTTCTGCACTCAACGGCGATTATAGGGAATGTTGAGATACCGGGAGCATCGCTGTTTTGTTGAGCTAAAGCCGCAAAATTATTCAAGAGCACCCAGTCTGTCTTACCGCAACATTCACATTCTTCACGAACACCTTTTTCTCTGAAAAGTTGTGAAACTGTATCAGCATATATTGTTTTCATTCCAACACCTCACTTTGCTTCATTATTTTCTTTTTCATGCCCAAGCTGTCCGATTTTCCGCAGGGCTAAAAAAAACAAAACGCTCGTAACGCCTGCACCGACAGCAGCTTCTGTTATTGCAAGGTCAGGTGAACGCAATAAAACCCATATTACAGCCATTACAAGACTGTAACTCATAAAAATTATTACGGAGTTCAGAAGATTTTTTGAAATCGAAACGGCGATTGCGCAGACGATTAAGAAAATCAATAAGAGCCATTCAAGTATTATCATTTTTTATTTCTTCTCCCTGAGTTAAATCTATCGTATCGCAGATTAAATTCAAATTCGGGTTCGTCATAACTTCGGCACGTGCAATTAAATGACTTGCAACTGGATTGCAGAGCCACAGAAAAACAATCACCAAAAATAATTTTAATGAAAAGACCGTTAAACCCGAAATGATTATCAATCCTGTAAGAACGAGCAGCGTTCCCATAGTGTCGCATTTTGAAGCAACGTGAACACGGTTCAGCATTGTTGAAAATCTGAAAATACCGACAACAGAAATTCCAAGCGTGAAAAGTCCGGAAATTATAAAAACTCCCGCAATTATTATTCTAATCAAAGTTCGTTTCCTTCCTTCTTTTCAATCACTGAACGTCCAAGCACAACGATTGAAAGAAAACTTATAACCGCGTAAATCAGACATATATCCGCAAGATAATCTTCGCCGACCGTAACAGCCAAAACCGAAATTAATAAAATTATCTGCGTTCCTGTCATGCTCGCGGCGATAATCCTGTCCGAAAAACGCGGTCCCAGTGCCGCACGCATAAGACATATAAAGACCGTAAATGATAAAAATATTGCAGCTCCTATCAGCAAAATTTCCTGAATAAAATTTACATCAGGCATTAACCTTTCTCTCCATTCTGCGCAAAAGTTTTTCAAATAAAGATCCCTGCAAACCTTCAGCGATGTCTCTGTTCAGAGCGTGGACTAAAAATTCATCGTTTTCAAGCGAAACAGTAACAGTCCCCGGCGTAAGAGTAATCGAATTTGCAAGCGCAACACGTGCCGCGTGAGTTTTTAACGGGGTTTTGAATTTCACCAGACAGGGTTCGACTAAAATTTCATGTGCAAAAACTATTTTTGTTATTGCTAAATTTGCTTTGATAATCTCAATTAAAAGAACAACAGCGTAAATCAAAATATCGGGCAAAAGTTTCAGAAATTTCAAAAAAGCCGCCGCCGTAAGATTGAGTTTCAAAATTTTTTTCACAAACACGTCAAGCAGAATCGAAATCAACACTCCCGCCGTTAAAATTTCAAGCGTAACTCTGCCGTTGAATATCACCCATAAAGAAAAATATATTAGAATCACTCGTTAGTCTCCTGTATAATTTTGAAAAATTTAGGGCTGAAAGAATTTTTTTCATTTTAGCACAGCAAAATTAAAATTAAGGAGAATTAAAAATTTTATGAAAAAAATAATTTTTAACGATCAGTGCGTTCATGTTGTATTTTTGGGATTGCCGAACGTGCCGGGAATAGCGGCGGAAATTTTCAACAAACTTTCAGAACATTCCGTTGAGGTCAGCATGGTAACTCAGAACACTATGAGAGGCGGACGCTCGGATCTTTCTTTTCTTATAAAGAAGGACAGACTTGACGAGATGATTCCGATTTGCCGTGCCGTGTCTGAACAGGTCGGAGGTCAGGGCGTGTCTTTCGCGACCGAAGTCGCAGCTATAACAGTTGCATTTGAATCTCTTTCAGCCGCAGAGACGCTCGCAAAAATTTTCACCGCACTCGCTTCAGTAGGAGCGAACATCGAAATTATAAATTCGACTTCAGAAAGTGCGATTTGCATTGTCAGCCTTACGAAAGCCCGTGAAGGACTTGAAGCACTCGAAAAAGTTTTTGTGAATTAATTTAATCTATAACACCATTAAGCCCGATGATAAAGGGTAAAATAAAACAATGAAAGTTACGATTTTGACGAACGGACCTGGCGAGCTGTGGGGCTGGGTACGTCCTGTGGTGTCAGAGCTAAGAAAACGCGGACACACAATTTCATTATGGCTTCTGCCCTGCCAATTTTCTTCAGGCTATGAACGTGAAGCGGCTTCGTTTCTTGGCGTTGACAAACTCGAAGGTCCTTCGGGATTTTCCAGAACATGGCAGGAGATAATCCACGAAAAAACAGATAAAATCATACAGCTCGGCGGCGATACGTCTTTCGGAGTGCGAATGGCAAAGGCTGCCGATGTTGCCTTCACAGTCTATTCATACAGAGCTGCAAAAAAAATTCACGGAGCAAAACAGCTCGTCGCATATCCGGCACAGATTTTTAATGACGTTCAGAACGTTGAAGCTGTCGGCGATCTTGTAAAAGATTCTCTCAACATGGACGTAACACCTTTAGGTGATCTTCAATGGGACTGGGCTGAAATTAAAAATTCCCCAAGAATTTTATTTTTGCCGGGAAGCCGTCCTGCAATCCGTAACGCGGCTTTTGAATGGCTGTGCGAGTTAAGGGCGGATTTGCAGAAAAAAATTCCTGCTGCACGTATCAGAACGTTATTTTCACAGTTTATGCCGGAGTCGGAATTTCATAAATGGCGAAGCGCGGGGCTTGAGCCTGTTCACTGCGGTGCAGGAGTTGCGATGAAAAACGCTGACTACGCTCTGACTTCTCCCGGAACGAATAATTTTGAGCTTATGCACTGCGGATTGCCGGGGCTTGTCGTTGCGCCGGAAAAATTTTTGAAATTCATTCCTGTTGCCGGAGCGTTGGGATTTTTCGCAGACCTTCCTTTAATCGGCTTGAAACTCAGAAGGATTGGCGTTGAAAAAATTTTAAAACGCTGGAACGGCTTTATATCTTTGCCGAACAGGACTGCTGGCAAAAAAATTTTAAACGAAATTTACGGCAATATCACTCCGGAAGATGCAGCAAATGAAATTTTCAGAGACTTAAGCGACCCTGAGGCATTGGCGGCAACACGCAAAGAGCTGTTAAACATGTCAGGCGAACCGGGAGCAGCTTCAAGGCTCTGCGATATTGCAGTAGGGAGTTATCGAAATGAATAAAATGAAAAAAAAATCTCCGTTAGGATTTCTTTTGAGCTACACAAAAAGATATTGGCTGAAAATTTTTCTCGCGCTGTTTTTCATGTTATGTTCGTCAGCTTTGAATGTTCTGCCGCCGTACATGTTCAAGAGCGTTGTCGATGATGTTTTAATTTCAAAAAATTTTTTCATGCTGAATTTAATCTGCGTTGCTTTGGTTTTGATTTTCGGACTTAAAGCCGTAACGACATATTTTCAGCGTTATTTTATGAATGAAGCCGGACAGTCTGTCGTGATGGACATCAGAATAGAGCTTTATGACCATATGCAGAGAATGAGTCTGAAAAAGATTTATGCATCGCGCACAGGTGAGCTTATGAGCCGCATAACGGGCGATGCTTCTCTTTTGCAAGGCATCGTAACGGGAACGTTCATTGACCTTATGTTCAATCTTGTAACGTTCGTTGGAATGCTGTTTTTTATTCTTTATATCAACTGGCGGCTGACATGTTTAATAATTTTAATTCTGCCTGTCGTTGCTTTAATGTTGTCGTTCGCGTCAAAAAAACTCCGAAAGGCAGGACACAGCGTTCAGGAACATCTCGCCGACATCACAGCGACTGCGCAGGAGGCTTTCTCTGCTATACGGGTTGTGCGTTCATTTGCGACTGAAGACGAAGAGCTGGCAAGATTCACGAAAGCAAATCAGGAAAATTATGAAGCTCTGCTGAAAGCTGTTTCAATGCAGGGAATTTTCGCAGGCGTTATTGAAGTTTTTTTGATTTTCGCACTTTCAATAGTATTCTGGTTCGGCGCACAAAACGTTATCGACCAGATTTTGACACCGGGCGAATTAATTTCTTTCATCGGATACATTGCATTCATGGTTCAGCCTATCCGCAGCATTATGAACGCAATGGAGACTTTACAGCGCGGAATGGCTTCAGCGGAACGTATAGCCGACATGATGGACGTACCTGTTGAAGATTCAGTTTCAAACGCCGGAACGATCTCGCAGAGAATTTCAGGGAACATAAAATTTGAACACGTTTATTTCAATTACGAAAAATCTCAGGAGGTTTTGAGAGATATAAATCTTGAAATCAAAGCCGGAGAAAAGATTGCCGTTGTGGGTTCGACAGGTTCGGGGAAATCCACGCTTGCTGATTTAATTCCGAGATTTTATGAGCCTGTATCAGGAAAAATTTTCATTGACGGACACGACATCAGAGATTTTAATCTAAAAGAACTCCGCCGGCAGATAGGCATAGTCCCGCAGGAATGTGTTTTAATGAAAGGCAC